>NZ_JBEJZY010000007.1:0-123237 GCF_040256935.1 Photorhabdus viridis | reverse complement strand
CAGTCATCAATAAAGATACAGAATCAATAATGTTATCCGCTTAATATTCAGGCAAAAGGTTATAACAAAAAATCGGCGATGTCTTGATGATTAGGCGAATTAATCCCCAATGAATTTAATAAAACGTGACTTGTATCACAAAATAATGCCAATAATCTCGCTGAAAATCTGTCTTAATGAATTAAGTAACTAAAATTTTATTAACTAAATTTCCCTTATTCGGTTTATAGACTTTGCATTAATCAACAAATAAATTTAACTCTGTATTTTTTATGATAATGATTTGCGCTTTTTCCCGGTTTTAAAAACCTATTCGGTTGCAGCAAAATGCCATAAGGGAACCTCATTTGATGACAACAACTTGACAGTTAATGCTTATATTTAAATAATAATCATTATCATTTTCACGAGTTATTGGAAATCATAATGGCAACCCAGAAAGCCATGTCTGAAATTAATAGTTTTGCGCAACAATTTTATTTTGAACATCATGACTGGTTATACAACTGGTTACGCCATAAAGTCTCTTGTCCCTGCCATGCTGAAGATCTGACTCAGGATACGTTCTTGAATGTTCTGTCCGGCTCAAATCTGTCAGATATCCGTCAACCACGGCCTTTTCTGGCAACTGTGGCTCGCTGTCTGGTCGCTAACTACTACCGCCGGAGAAAAACGGAAGGACACTATTTGCAATATATAAACTCCATACCAAAAACGACCACGCCTTCTACAGAAAGTAGATTGGTTACATTTGAACAGCTTGAAAAACTGGATATCACTCTTGATAAATTACCCAGCCGGGTAAAACAAGCCTTTCTGCTGGCACAATTACAAGGTCTGCGTTACAGCGAAATAGCTGATCAGCTTCAGGTTTCTTCCAGTTCAGTAAAACAGTATTTGCAGCAAGCCCATAACAAATGTAAAGAAGTTCAATTTTTCATTTAAAATCCGTCAAGCCGTGTTACATTCGCGATTGATTTCATTATGAAATTATAAATAAAGTGAATTATTTTAATTCACCTATAATCGGCTATTATGGAGAAAATTATGCGACACGGAATTACCGCTGCAATCCTGCTTTGCTGCTCTGCCGGCGCTTTTGCAACAACACCACAAATCATCGCTCACCGTGCTGGCACAGGTGATGCGCCTGAAAATACAGAATATGCAATTTCCAAGTCTTTAGAGAACAAAGCGGATGCCATCTGGATAACTGTTCAGCTTGCAAAAGATGGTATTCCGGTGCTCTATCGTCCATCAGATCTGAATAGCTTAACCAATGAAAGTGGGCCTGTTTCTGCCTATAACGCAAGTCAATTGACCAAATTTGATGCCGGTTACAAATTTGGCTCTGATAATAATCATCCATTCCGCAATAAAGGATTAGGCATCCCAACACTGGAACAGATCTTAAAAAAATACCCAGAGACTTTCTTCTATATTGATCTGAAATCACCAGATGCTGATCCAGCACAGCAAGCCAAAGCGCTGGAAAAAGTATTGACCGAGCAGAAAGCTCTGGCACGTACCCGTTTCTATTCCACTGATGAAAAATACCTTAACGCGTTGCCAAAAATGATCCAGCGCTTCGAAAGCCGTGATAAAACCCGCACCATGCTGGCGAATATTACAATGGCTCACCAATGCGATATTCCTGAAAACACAGACGCTGCTCGCTGGTATGGTTTGGAAATGCGCCGTAATGTAGAAATTGTTGAAAAATATACTCTTGGCGAAGCGCGCTCTAAATCAGTATTGTTATGGGATAAGGAAGCAATGAAGTGTTTCCGTGCTAAAGGTGGCGCAAACATCATTTTATTTAGCATCAAAACCAAAGAAGATTTCAAACAGGCTAAAGAGCTTGGCGCCGATGGTGTGCTGGTAGATTCACCCAAACTATTCAGTACCTTTAAAACAAAATAAGATTTTAGCAATCGCTCCGTAAACCGTCGCCCAATCGGGCGACGATATAAGGGCAGCTAACCAGGGGTTTCCTGCGATCTGACATAGGTTTTCAACGTTTCAATCGTTGCGCCGCCTGCACTACATGCAAAAGTGCACTGGTTTTTGACTGACGAGATAAATGCGTATTTAAAATTCTGACATGGCGGCGGCTGATAAAAAAAACCTTATCCCGAAAGCGCGGTTACAGGTAGCAAGCGCCATGAACACGTTGCCAACGCCAGAGCCGATTTTCAGCATAAGCTTTCCCGTACACTGATTGACGAAAACCAAGCGATCAGTGGTACGCCAGTTCCAGAAAATGTCATTGTTGTGTTTTCCAGGTTCAAAATGAGATTTTTAATAATCAATCGCCAATTTCTTTAAACGTGAGATCAATGTCGTTGGGTTCATTCCCAACAATTTTGCTGCGCCGTCATCACCAAAAATTTTCCCTTTGCATTGTTTAACGGCAAGAGTGAGATTGTTAATTTCCAACTCTTTCAGCTGTTGCATGGTCAGCACGCCTTCGATTTGTTGAAGTTCATTGTAAATATTCTGACACGTAGTTTCATTTTGCTGTTGATCTTGTTCCAGCAAATATTTAAAGGAAACTACACCCTGTTTTGCGGTAATCAATGCGCGTTCAATGACATTTTGCAGCTCACGAATATTGCCGGGCCAGTCATATTGCTGTAGCCCCAAAATATGCTTTTGTGAAAATGGTAGATAGTTAATTTTACGCTTGTCACAAATCAACTTAGTAAAATGTGTAACCAACAGTGGAATATCTTCTTTACGGTCACGTAAGGCAGGTGCATAAATCGGGAATACATTTAAACGGAAATATAAGTCTTCACGAAAGCGTTTGTGTTTAACTTCTTCTTTTAAATTGCGGTTGGTGGCGGCAATAATCCGCACATCCACATGCCGCGTTTTTTCTTCGCCGACCCGCTCAAAGGTGCCTTCTTGCAATACACGCAGTAGTTTACTTTGTAGCTCGATAGGAATTTCGCCAATTTCATCTAAAAACAGTGTGCCCTGATCTGCCAATTCGAAACGTCCGACTCGGTCACGTACAGCCCCAGTAAATGCACCTTTGACATGTCCGAAAAATTCACTTTCAAACAGTTCCGAAGGAATAGCGGCACAGTTGACCCGAATAAGTGGTTGCTGTTTACGGTGGCTGGATTGGTGAATGGCACGAGCAATCAGTTCTTTGCCTGTACCTGATTCACCATAAATCATCACGTTGGCATCAGTTGAGGCGACCACCTCGATTTTTTCAATAATCTGTAAAATGGATACACTGCTGCCAATAATTTCATGATATTGATTTTCTTGTAAAATTTCTTCTTGCAGATATTCATTTTGCTGTTCTAAGCGGCTTTTTAAATCTTGCAGTTCTTCAAGGGCATAAGTCAGTTGTCTTTCGGTATTCAGCCGCTCGGCAATATCACGGAACACCACTACCGCGCCAATAATTTCACCATGACGAATCACTGGGGTACTGGTAAATTCCACTGGAAAGCAACTGCCATCACGGCGCCAAAAAATTTCCTGAATACCTTCATGTACAATACCATCATGTACCGCCGCATAAATCGGGCACTCTTCTTCAGGATAGGGTTCACCATTTTCATGGGTATGGTGGTGAATCTGATGGATATTGTTACCCAGTGTATCTTCAGGTTGCAGTCCCAACATTTTAGCCCCGACAGGGTTAATAAAGGTACATAAGCCTTGTTTGTTGATACTGTAAATACCGTCACCGACTGAACTCAGCAATAAATGCTTGCCCGTGTCAGAGTCAATAAACAGTTCTTGCAAGGCAAGCTGTTCTTTTAAACCCGTGCTGATGACTTCATCGGCATTTTTATTGAGTTGGCGCAATGCTAACTCTTTGGCATCCATCAATGACCATATCAACAATGTTTTGCTTTTATAGGGCAATGAAACGGAAGTAATATCCAACTGGATTTTTTCACCATTTTTATCAAAGATATACAGTTGATTGCTCCAAGCCCAACCTTTTGCTAAAGCGCCTTCGGTAAATGCCATAAGGTATGGCAATTGTCTGACATGACCAAAAATAGAAGTGACCGTTTTTTGAATAATTTCATGACGTTCATAGCGTAATAGTTTAGTGGCGCTGATATTCACATCAATAAACCGGTTTTGATGTGGGTCCAGCACAATTAATGCCTGTGACATGTGTTCAAATACTAACGGACGAATCGAGTCTTCAGAAACGACCCAGTCCGAGATAAAGTCAGTCGTATTCATACTATGAATTTTCATAATTTAAGTTATGGAATTTCATAATACTACGAAAAATCGTAACTTCCTAGTAGCTCAATTTATCTCCACAAAAATATTTTTATAAAAATTAAATGTTATTTTTCAATTTGATAGTAATTAACCTCCGCCAAAAAGTATAACTTGGCACAACTCTCGCACTAATACAGTCAGACTAGACTACATGTTGGTTCATTCCCAAATAACATTGAACTAGGAGGCTGCTATGCCAAACATTGATATCGAACAATATAAAGATGGCGATTTTCTCGTTGATTATGAAGAAAAAGTGTTTGAAGACGTCAAAGCCCAGCCGGGTGAAAAAGCATTGGTGACTTTCCATACCGTTGCATTTGAGGGATCAATTGGACTGCTCAATGTGTTACAGGCAAAGCGTTTATTGCGTAAAGGCTTTGAAACCAAAATCTTGCTTTACGGCCCAGGCGTGCAGTTGGGTGTACAACGCGGTTTTCCAACTTTAGGAGCAGAAGCTTTTCCGGGTCATCTGGCCGTCAATAATCAGTTGAAAGCCTTTATGGCAGAAGGTGGCGAAATCTATGCCTGCCGTTTTGCGTTACAAGCGATGTATGGTCAAACCGAAAAAGCGCTTATTCCAGGGATTCGTCCTATTAATCCATTAGATGTGATGGATTTAAAACTGCTGATGCGTCGTGACAATGCCTTAATCATTGATACCTGGACTGTCTAAGTCTACATAAACTATAAGGGGATAAGGTTATGAACAGAATCGTTAAAGCTGCCGCAGTGCAATGTAGTCCAGTGCTTTATAGTCAAGCCGCAACGGTAAAAAAAATCTGTGACATTATTTTAGAGCTTGGAAAACAAGGGGTGCAATTTGCCGTTTTTCCTGAAACCGTCGTGCCTTATTACCCTTATTTTTCCTTCGTACAACCGCCATTCGCCATGGGTAAAGAGCACTTAAAGCTGTTGAATGAATCGGTGGTTGTCCCTTCCGAAGCAACCTTAGCGATTGGGCAAGCCTGTCTTGCAGCCAGCATGGTAGTGTCGATTGGCATTAATGAACGTGCGGGCAGTACGATTTATAACGCCCAACTGTTATTTGATGCCGATGGTTCAATCATTCAGCATCGCCGCAAAATTACCCCAACTTACCATGAACGAATGGTGTGGGGGCAAGGCGATGGCAGTGGTTTACGTGCCATTAATTCTGCGGTGGGACGTATTGGTTCGCTGGCATGTTGGGAACATTACAACCCGTTGGCCCGTTTTTCTTTGATGGCAGATGGTGAGCAAATTCATGCTTCGATGTTTCCTGGTTCGTTGGTAGGACAAGTATTTGCCGATCAAATCAACGCAACCATTCAACACCATGCTTTAGAGTCTGGCTGTTTTGTGGTCAATGCCACCGCATGGCTGCATCCCGAACAGCAACAGCAAATTATGCAGGATACCGGCTGTGATATCGGTCCAATTTCAGGCGGATGCTTTACCGCCATTGTTTCTCCCGAAGGCAAGTTCCTGGCTAAACCGATCACGCAAGGTGAAGGTTACTGCATTGCCGATCTGGATTTCAGCCTGATTAATAAACGCAAACGCATGATGGATTCGATTGGACATTACAGCCGTCCTGAATTGCTCAGTTTGTTGATTGATCGTCGTCCAACACATGTATTACACGAACTGAAAGTTGAACCATCAGATCAAAATCATCTCGAAAAGCACTCAAAATCCAATGAAGAGCATGTCGAAACCGTATTGATGTAAACCCAATCGATAGGGGGTAAAAATGTCTGCAATACAACTATTGACCGATTTGCAATGTAATGGTCTGAAATGGGAAGGCAAGTTTGGCTTGTCCCGTAAAGGTGGCGCCGGGCCAAGCGATCATAAAGCGTTGAGCCTTGATGGGCAAACCATGATGATTCCTGTGCTGAACCTTGCAGCACAAGACTCTCCCTATACCGCAAGACCTGAACCGCACTCCGACAAGGTGGTTGTCTTTAAAAACCGGATCCCTGTGGCGACCTTAACCGCACCTGCACGACCCCGTTTTTATGATTTAAAAACCGCCGAAGGCATTGCCTATGAACAAATTGCCACCTTACATAGCCATGATGTGTTGGCGACAACGGTGTTACAGCATTGCATTCGTATGAAAGACAAAGCAACGGCATGCCAATTTTGCTCGATTGATCAGTCGTTAAAAGAAGGGCGAACCTTGACTCGTAAACGCCCGGAACAATTGGCGGAGGTCGCGAAAGCCGCCGTTGAACTGGATGGCGTCAAGCAAATGGTGATCACCACCGGTACGCCAAACACAGGAGATCGTGGCGCCAAGATTTTATATGACTCAGTTAAAGCGATTAAGGCGCAAGTAGATTTGCCGATACAGGTACAGTGCGAGCCACCCGATGATTTTGCCTGGTTTCAACGTTTAAAAGATGTAGGCGCTGTGTCGATTGGGATGCACCTTGAGGCAGTGAGCGAGCATGTACGACAGAAAATTATGCCGGGCAAAGCCGAAGTCTCGTTGGAAAAATATTTTGCGGCCTTTGAAGCAGCCGTTGCGGTATTCGGTCGGGGACAGGTCAGTACCTACATTTTGGCCGGTTTGGGCGACACCGAACAGGAAATCGTGGAGATGACCGCCAAACTGACTGAAATGGGGGTGTATCCATTCGTGGTGCCGTTTGTGCCGATTCAAGGTACGCCATTAGAGCATCATCCTAAACCTGATCACGCTTTTATGCAGTCGCTTTATCCGAAAATTGGACAGCAACTTAAACAACAAGGTCTGAACTCGGAAAATACTCAAGCAGGCTGTGCCAAATGTGGCGCTTGCTCTTCGCTGAAAGCGTATGAATAAGGAGAATGTGATATGGAATTTTCTCACGATCCTTGGCTGCTTGATCTGAATGAAGAGCTAAAACCATTTATTAGCGATGACATTGCCATCAAAATGGTGTCGGAAGATTGGGAGCGTCGCCAATATTATCGTTTACGTGAAGTCACCTTTCGCGATGAACAGAAAATCTTGCAAGAAGATCGCGACGAACACGATGTTGAAGCATTAGGCATTGTTGCCATTGGAAAAATGTTTGGTGAACATGACCGGGTGATCGGCGCAGTGCGGATTTTCCCTGATAGCGAACAGACGTGGTATGGCGGGCGTTTATGCGTAGAACCTTTATATCGACGTCACCATATTATTGGTAAAGCATTAATCAATACTGCGGTATCGACTGCCAAAAACTTGGGATGCCGTACTTTTTTAGCCACCGTGCAAAGTCAAAATGAGCGCTATTTCCAGAGGTTATGTTGGGATAGTTTACGTCAGTTGACCATTGCCAACATTCCACATGTGCTGATGCAGGCACAGATTGAAAACTATCCGTTACAGCATATCCCGATGCAAGCCTATATGCAGAAGGAGACACGATGATGGCACTCAATCAACTACTCGAAATGTTAAAACATACACCCGCTATGCAGTCCAAACAGGCGATTTCTCACACGGTTTCAGTCAATACAACTTGCCATGTGGATTCATTGGATAGCTTATATGCCTGTCCCGGAGATGATACGGCGGCACTGCCGCTAAATGGTCAATATATATTACACGCCTGTGAAGGCATGCTACCCAGTTTTGTGGCTAATCATCCTTATTTTGCCGGATGGTCAGCGGTGATGGCGAATGTCAGTGATATTGCCGCAATGGGTGGCCGGGCATTGTCGGTGGTGAATAGTTTTTGGCATACCAGTAGCGAACATGCCCGGTTGTTAATGCAAGGTATGCAGGATGCTTGTCGTGCTTATGGTGTGCCATTGGTCGGTGGACATACCAATCTTGACGTCGTTTATCAGCCCACTTTATCCGTTGCGATTCAAGGCATAGCGCGAAAACTGCTCTCGGTGCTGCATGTCAAACCACAACAAAAAATTCTGATTGCGTTAAATCTGCAAGGGCAATTCCACTCTAATACCACTTATTGGAAATGCTTTGAACGGGTGCCTGACCGCATTTTACAGTCACAAATTGCCTTATTGCCGCAATTAGCAGAGGCAAATTGGGTTCAGGCCGCCCGTGATATTAGCAATGCCGGTATTTTAGGCAGTTTATTGATGCTGCTCGAAGCGACAGCATCGGGGGCGCATATCAACTTAGATGCCATTCCTAAACCTGATGATGTGGACTGGTTTAAATGGCTGCAAATTTTCCCCAGTTTTGGTTTTTTACTGACTGCCGATGCAAATGAATGCGAAGAAATTATCGGGCTATTTCACCGTCAAGGCATTGCCTGCGCAGTGATTGGTGAAACCAATGTCAGTGGTGCGATTGCAGTGCGGCAACAACAGCAGTACGACCTATTTTGGGATTTTAACCAGCAAATGTTTACCGGTTTTTGTTATGCCGATGTTTTAACAAAGTTACAGGCTCAATCCGTACAGATTGAGGCTAAAAGTCAGCAGGAGTCTATATTATGCCCAGTGTGAATTTTACTGTGAAATGGCCTGATGGGGAGCTGATGCAATATTACTCACCCTCAACGGTGATTTATGAATATCTGTCCATTGGTCAGCGTTACCCAAGTACGCAATTCTTACATCAGGTTGAAAATGGCCTGAATGCCGCATCGGAAAGGGTACAGGTACGTTATGGCTTTGCCTGTAGTTCGGCCATGGACACTCTAACAATGATCAAACGCCAAGCCAAATTCTTCGGGCTAAGTCCAGAAGATCAAATTGAAGTTATTGAAATGACGAATCAATGAGAGGTGTCCCATGTTAAATATCCAAAATCAAATGTTACAGCCACATTATGATGTGGTGATTATTGGTGGTGGTCAGGCAGGTTTATGTATCAGCCATTATTTGCAAAAAACAGGCATTGACCATGTGATATTAGAAAAAGAATCCGAGTTGACCCATAGCTGGCGCCATAAACGTTGGGATAATTTTACTTTGGTGACACCGAACTGGCAGTGTCTATTGCCTGAACATCCTTATCAGGGAAAAGAACCTGACGGCTTTATGACTAAGCCTGAGATTGTGGCATATCTTGACGAATTTATTGAAAAAACAAATCCTCCTGCCATTTTAAATATTCAAGTAGAACACGTGAAAAAAGTAGCAGCACATGAATTTGTCATTAAAACCAATCACGGTACAACCACGGCTAAACAACTCGTCGTTGCAGCAGGTGGGTATCACACCCCGATTTATCCAAAACTAAGCGATGCCTTGCCGAAGCAAGTGAAAGTGATGCATTCGGAAGAGTATTTAAATGCAGATCAACTGCCTGAAGGAGCGGTGTTGGTGGTTGGGTCAGGGCAGTCCGGCGCACAAATTGCCGAAGATTTACATCTGGCGGGCAAAAAAGTCTATTTATCAACAGGCAATGCACCACGTTGCGCTCGATTCTATCGCGGTAAAGATGTGGTGAAGTGGTTGTTTGATATGGGGTATTACGAAACGACTGTCAACAATCATCGTTATAGTGAGGAAGTACGTAACAGCACCAACCACTATGTCACAGGACGTGATGGTGGGCGTGATATTGACCTGCGCAAATTTGCCTTAGAAGGTATGCAATTGTTCGGATATTTTGATGACTTTAAAGAGGGTCAATTCTGGTTTAGTCCAAATTTATCAGAAAATCTGGACAGTGCCGATGCCACTTATAATCGCATTAATGCCTCGATTGATGAGTATTTAGCGAAAAACAATATTGCAACCGATGAACCTGCATCGGTGTATCAACCGGTTTGGCAGCCTGAGCAGGAAATCACACATATTGATTTAGCAAAAGAAAATATTACTTCCGTGATTTGGTGTATTGGTTTTAGACCAGATTATTCATGGCTTGATTTAGATATTTTTCAAGCCAATGGTTATCCAAAACATGACCGGGGTATTACTATTGATCCGGATGTCACGTTTATTGGTCTGCCGTGGTTATATACTTGGGGTTCTGGGCGTTTTATGGGGATCGATCAGGATGCCGCCTATGTGGTGCAGCATATTGAGCAACAAATAAGTCAGCAAAATATACCTATATTCTCTACTTTGATTAAAAGTGCTAAATCTGAAATCAAAGATAAGAGAATATCTCAAATGTGATTTTTGAGACCTTGATTGACAATTTTATCTATATTTAACATGTGTTATCTTGGGTAAATAAAATAAAACCCGCGGTTTTCTGCGGGTTAAAATTTCTGATAAACCCTGTTTAAAATGGTAGGCATTCCTTATTTTTCCTTTATTTTTATATTGGATTGAAAACCTAACTTCCATTATCATAATGCTATTATTAGTTACATAAATAAGCAATTCACGGCTTTGTATGAAAATTTCAACATAATTAAATAAAATCAATATCTTGAATGCAGAAAATAGATCTATGAAAGGCAGTTTAAACAGGTTAATAAAGAAAAATAGGAAATATTATTATTCATGATAAAAACAAAAAACCCCGTTATTTTTAACGAGGTTTATCAATGTATTTTAAACATATAACTAGATCGGTAAAATCTTATCTTTTAACTACTAACGCTCATAGTAACCAGCCCATTTACCGCCGTCACACGATCTAACGTTTCCTCTAAAATACCATGTATTTCCATTATAATTAAATACATTTGCAAAGTTATTATGAGGATTAACAACCCACATGGTATTACCTACAATAAGCTTATCAGTAATATACACACTTCCACACTTGTATGTCGCTCCAGCTGCCGATGCAACCCCAATTCCTCCGGCTAATGCAATACCTGCTACTAATGTACCAACTGTTAATAATTTCTTGAGCATAACAATTCTCCTTTAATAGTTTTGTAATTTGCAACTTGAATGTATCACTTATAAAGTTATATGTAATAATGCATGCCAAATCTAAATCATCACCAGATTATGTTACAATTTTAAAACCTAGAAAACAACCATATATTTCATTCTAGATTTGAAACCTAACCTCTATTATGATAATTTATGAAAAATAATGACTCAGTTATTATTCTCACAAAGAAAATAATTTATTTATAATTGCAATTCACTGCTATTAAATATATTTAATGAGATTGAATTTAAATTATTATTAAATTATTAATTTCTTAGTGTTAGCAGAAGTCGGTTATTTTAATAAAGGGCTATTACTGCTGATAAATATTAAAGCGGAGAAATTATAAAAAACAATGGTTCTTATAAATTCTACTTACAGCGTGAATTACGTATGATTGATGGTCAATTGCATGAAACCAGAGGGATGGCAATCCATGCATGATAATAGTCAGTCCGGCAATTATGGCATGCCGGTATTAATGATATGGCGAGAAGCCTGGCGTAACTTAATGGCAACGGGGAGAAGTACTCTGCTTGCTTTATCGGGTATTGCTATTGGTTGTGCGTCTGTTGTGGCATTTGTTAATACAGGACATAACGCCACACTTGCTGCGTTGAAGATGTTCAGCGGGCTTGATATCAACGTCATTACAGCAAACCTGAACACCTATGATCATGGGATTGATAATACATCAATTAAAATGGCCGATTTGACAACGGCTATTCCTAGTTTATCTTCAGCAGCACCTTGGATCTATTACCCTTCTCCCGGACGCTATAATGGGAAAACAGAAACATTTACCATGATAGGATCCTCTGCGGAACTTGAGAAAGTCATGCAATTGCGACTTCGTCATGGCCGATTTATCTCTAATTATGATCAGCACTCTCCTTATCTGGTCATTGGCAATGAAGTGGCCGTTACCCTTGGTCAAGGGGAGCCATCCCGTATACTTGGCAAGCAGATTCAGATTGGCAATTATTTATACACAGTGATCGGTATTTTCGATATAAAAGGGCAAAACCCCATCTTTCCTTTTTCTCTGGATTCGGTGGTGATTGCCCCTATAAATGCCATGCGTAAAATATCATCCAATACTGATCTGAACGGCATCATCGCTCGTACCATAACGACCGCCACCACAGAAACCGATGCGAAGGATTTATTGGCGCTGCTCAAGCGCAAGTTTCCAGCGGTTGAAATTGAGGTTCGGGTAGCTCAGCAACTACTGAAAGGGCAGGCAGATCAAAACAAAACCTTTTCTTTCATGTTGATTGGGTTGGCGGGCATTTCTCTACTGACTGGCGGCATTGCAATTTCAAATGTGATGATTATGAACGTTTCAGCCCGACGAAAAGAGATTGGGTTGCGTATGGCTTTAGGCGCAAGACCCCATGATATCCGACACCTTTTTTTGTATGAAGCGGTAGCACTGACTTTAGCCGGCGCAATCCTTGGTACGCTGGTAGGTGTCATCGTCTCCTTTCTTTTTGTTCTTTATTCTGGCTGGTCGTTTTCTCTTGCCCCTTTATCCATTCCTTTAGGGATAGGTAGTTCAATTGTGGCCGGGCTTATCTCCGGTTTTCATCCCTCACATAAAGCTTCACAGATGGAACCCGTACAGGCATTACGTGATGATTAAAAAATATTTACTTTATGGCTCTTTGGCCTTGTTTTTCCTTTTTCCCCGCACAGGGATCTCTGCATCTGAACAAGAGCGGTTAACTTTATCAGAACCTGATTACAGTCTGCGAGGCCTTGGCACGACACTGGAAAGTTGGGAGATAACACTCAATGATTAAACGTTATCGATGGGCCATAGCTGGCATATTTGTCGTGGCGGCCTGTTTTTTTGCCTTTTTGTCCTCAGAGCAATCGCCAGCTCAGGAGCCAGTGCAGTGGATTGAAGTAAAACACGGCCTGATAGAAAAACAACTAGGTCTGGTTGGCAAGTTGCAATCTGGGCGTCTTGAAACCATCCCCGCGCCATTTGATGCAATTATCAAACAAGTCTTAGTCAAAGAAGGGCAACGGGTGAAAGCAGACCAGACATTAGTTACGCTTGATACCCGGAAGCTTGATATTGAGCTTCGACAAGCGCAAGTTGAGATGATCAAAGCCTCATCTGTCGTTGACCAATTGCATGACTGGGAAAACAGTCAGGAAGTCATTCGGGCCAGAAGAAACGTCGAAAACGCGAACCATATGGTTATGGAATTAAAAGATAATCTCGCAAAAACACAGACTCTTTTTTCACGGGGCATCATTCCACAAATGGAAGTGGAAACCCTCCAGCAGCAACTTCGCCGACAACTCATGGAACTCGCTTCAGCGCAGGGCGATCTTACGTCCATTAGACAAAAAGGAAGTCTTGATAATTTAAATGTCGCAAAGATGGAGCTTCAGAATGCAACAAGCCGCTATCAGGCGCTACAGGAACAATACTTATATAAAGAAATCAAAGCGCCATTTTCGGGTGTTGCGCTTAGGGCAGCACAGGGAGAAAGTAAGAAGCTCTTAACGATTCAAACAGGCGTTAGAGTTACCGAAGGGATGCCCTTACTGGAAATTATGGACACAACACAATATCAGGTACTGGCACAGGTTGAAGAAGCTGATCTCGCCAAACTCAAAGAAGGGCAGGCAGTAAAAATTAGTGGGGAGGGATTTTCTGAGCACCCTCTAGATGGAGAGATTGAAACCATTGCTATGCAAAGCGTCAGTACGGATAAACCCGGATCGGCGATTTATTATGATGTTGTGATTAAAGTGACTTCATCCATGAACCAGAGTTATCCCATCAGACCCGGTATGAGCGCCAAAATCAATATTGTGATTTATCGCAATGAACAGGGAATGGTTGTACCAGAAGCAGCACTCACTCACGATAGCAATGGACAATTAATCGTAAATTGGCGCCCGGATTTAAAACGTCAGGCGGTGTCTCGCCAGGTAACAGTTGGGGTGGCTATGCCGGAAGGTATGGAGGTCCATGGACTGGAAGAGGGATTTATCGCACTGCCCCGTTGAAAAACAATAAGTTGGGAATAAGCGAAACAAAACCCGCGGTTTTCTGCGGGTTCAAGCTGCTGACAAACCTTACCTTGCTTAAACATCAAAATTTCGTAAATTGGGTGCCCATCGGTTACTCGTTCAAAGCGTTGAGTGTCAGTGTGCCGTTACCCAGCTCGATAGTGCGTGGTTTATCTGCATCCAGTTCATCGCGTTTGATCACCAGCCGCCAGTGATTATGGACCGCATCCGGTGTATGGAATAGCCCCACTACCGCCACAAACCGCGCGGCTTTCTCCATCGGCATATCCAGTGCCACACTCCCTTTCGGCGCCACTCTGATATCCCGCTGTGCCAGCCAGTCCGCCTTCAGTGCTTCACTATCCCCTTTTAACAGTTCCGCATAACTGGCCTGTTCAAAGGCTTTGTTGTCCTTGAGTTGATAAACACGCACCACCGTACTCAGTGGAATTTGTGCGCCATTGGTGTTAAGCGCACTGCGGGCATTGAAATCCAGATGCAGTGTCTTCACCTGCTTATAGAAAAGGGATTCAGTCACGGCGACAATACTGTCGGATAGCGTCTGCGTCAGACGGTAGCGGCTTTTCTCCAGCACTGTCACTTGCGCCTGCTCCAGCCAGCGGATTAATCCCCAATCGCCAGAGTAGTCGCCAAACAGCCTCGCCCCGGTGTTCACCCCCGTCCACGTCAATACCACACCGGGGTTATCCCTGTCTCCCGGCCAGCGGAAGCGTTGCCAGCTTTCCATTTGGTTAAAATAACGCAGCGTCTGGCCGTCTATCGTCAGGTCGGTTTCCGCCACATCCCGCGCCGGTTTCGCCCGCAGTTCAAACCGTAGCCCCTGACCGCCATTCGCAAACAACCCATCCGATAACTGGCTCAGTTGATTAATCGCCGTCAGAAATGCCGGGTTAAAATGCAATCCCTCGCTGCCTGCGTTATCCGCCACCCAACGTTTCCCTTCTTTATGCAACAGGCCCGCTAACTGATAATGCAAAAACTGCTCTATCCGCCCGGAATCCGCCTGGATGAACTGCCCCAGCATCGGCAGGGAAGCCTCATCCTCCGCCTCCACAAACGGGTAGCGCCCACTAAAAGCGGCCCGCCAGTCCGATACCACCGCATCCTGCCACTGCACATTCATACTCGCCTGCGCGGGTTGCAGCACCGTCTGCCACGCCTGCGTTAACGGCTGCGCAAACACCGTCTGACCAAAACGGCTCCACTCCGCACCGAGACTGGCGGCCATCAAACTGCCATATTCCTGGGTATCGGTCAGGTCGACATTTTTGCCCTGAAATACCGCCTGCGCCAGCGCCTGCATCTTCTCCTGCGGGTCATCGGTATTGACCATTTGTTGCAATTTGAGACGCACACGGGTCACCCGCGTCAGGAAGGTTTGCAGACTGAGAGCGCTGTCCGTCGCCATCATGCCTTGCGAGCGGCTTTTTCCCATCAGCGCCAGCAACGGGCCAAAGGTTTTGTCCATCGGCCCCGGTGGACCGCCCTGCGGCTCAATCTCCGGGACGTTATTTTTCCGGAACAGGTTTTGCGCTGATTTAACTAACGAATCCGATAAGGCCGGGTCCTGCCGCCCGGTTTCGCCCTGATATGCTAATGTGTTCATCAGCGCAATCAGCGGGGACTGGCGCACATCGGCCATCAGGGTTAACTGGTCAATGGTGTTGGAAAGGTTATGCGCTTTATGCCAATGCAAACTGTTGAGGAAGTTCAGCCAGGCGCCCGAAAAATCCGTGAAGTAACGTTCCGTCAGACGCGCCTTTAATGCCGCCGGTGAAACCCCCTCCAATACCGGCTGATGCCCGTCGCTTAACACCCAGTCAATGTCTTCCCGCCGGGAAGCCGCCACCGCCGCTATCGCTTTCCGGACCTGTCCTTCCCAGGCCTGACGGGTAAACATCCCCGGCACGACACCGGTCGCCGTCAATAACTGCCCGGCATCCGTCTCTCCGGTCATCTGTTCCAGCCGCAAATCACCGTAACTGTGGGCGACCTGCTGCAACACTTTCTGGTAGAGCATCGCATCGGCATTGCGCTGCCCCAGCTGATTCAGCAGTATCTGACGCACCTCGCTGACCAGCGGCTTATCCACCGGGATTTTCCACTCCGGGTGCTGCGGTAAATTCCGGGCATAAAACGCCAGCAGTGACGCCCCGGTGTTTTGCCACAAGCCGTCGGTAACCCCTTCACGGTGCGGCCACTCCGCCATCAGTATCCGGCTCATAAAATCCGCATTGACTTTTTCCGGCTGGGCCATCATCAGATAGGCTTTTAATTGATGGTATGCCCGTTGACTCAACTTACGGCGCTGTGGGCTGTCAGACGGCAAATTGACCCAGGCAACCAAATGCTGGTGCAAACGCCGGGCGGCCTCGTCACGCATGAGCCGCGTATTATTGCGCTGATAAACCGGCCACAGGGCCCTAAGCTGAGCCGCATTCTGATTCAGCCCGAAACGGCTGTACCAGGGCGCGCCCTCTTCGGTACGGTACAGTAACCGGTCAATCTCCTGTTGCAGGGCATGCTGACTCAGCAGGCGTTCCGATAACGGGCCGTGCCTGTCACCGGCCTGGCTGACCCGCTCACGGCTCAGGGCTATCTGGTGGCGGTTAGCGAAAAATGACGTCATACTGCCCAACCCCCACAAAACCGTCAGCACAATCAAGCCCCACTGGGCACTTTTCTCCCACGGGAAACCGACGGCCTGCCCCCGGACGCGACGGACATCTTCCCGTATTCCGTCCCAACTGGCATCAGCCCACCAGCCATGCTCCGTCATCCCTGGCTGCACCACCAGCGGTAAACTGAACATCACCCCCGCCAGCCATATCGGTTGCCGGGTTAACAGTGGACTCAGATGACGAACCCAGCGCTCCACTCCGCCCGCTAACATGTACTGCGCCAGTCGCAACAAGAAATCATGCCGGTTCTCCGCTAACGCCTGCCCAATTCCCCGGGCGGTCAGTTGCGGCGGCAACTGATTCAGGCTCTGCTCAAGCACCTGCGGCGTACACGCTTCCGGCAATAAACACCCAATCGTCTGCGTCGGGCGGTCACGCTGATCCCAGTTGCTGTGCCGCACATTCCACACATATACCGGCGCCTGCCAGCCAAGCTGCCGGCTCTGCTTCTGTAACATCCGCAATGCGGTCTCCATCTGAGGCCGCTGGCTGAGTTGTTCCTCCGTCATCACCCACACTACGCCATCCAACGGACGACGGCGGCGCAACTTACGCAGAGCCTTTAACTGCACACTATCGGGTTCGACCTGCGGGCTTCCGCCCCACAGCAAAACGATGTCATGGCCTTCCAGCCAGTGCTGGGTCGTCAATCCCGGGGCGATTGCTTCTACCTGTTCCGGTTCGCCCATCACCAGCAATATGCGCACTTTGCGACGCCAGAAGCGGCCATAACGCTGGTTGAGGTGAAAATTGATAACCTCGACATACTCATCTTCAGAGGAATGAGTTTTTAAACGCTTTTCCTTGGCTGGATACAGCCCTTCTTGTTCGATTTTCCTTCTAATATATTCCTGTCGATAGATCCCGGCGATTATCGGCGCAAGATGAAGTACACCCAAGATCAAAACAGCCAATCCCCAGGCAAACGTTTTTTTATCATTTTCATCCAATCCGACTTTTTCACCATAAGACCAGATACAAAATGCCAGCACAGAAGCAAGTACGATAAATAGCAATGCATTACCGGCTCTGGTCCATTTATTACCGATTATTTCCATTGCTCCTCCAATGTCTGAACGGTATTTATCACCCAGTTACATTCATTTTTTGACAAAACTAAATAACTTCCTGAATTATATTGAGATAGATCAATAGCCAATCCGGTCGTCAACCAATAAGCGCCTGGACCGGGTACACCGATAAACCTTTCGATATTCTCAATATGTTCCAGCTTTAATGCTGCATTCTGCTTTTGGATCACAGACATTATTTGTGAGAAATATGAATGCATGCTGCCATTATCCCCTATCATTTCTGTCGCCATTTTTGCGGGTAATTGGGTACTGATAAAGATTTGGAGCTCTCGTTCAAAATTTTCTGAATCAATTGCCATAGGCCGGTATATTCTGGCTTTCTCAGCCAGGTCAAATTTTTTCGTCACATCATCTGTTGTGATAAGAAATACAGCTAAACCTTCTGAAAACTGTTCATGGCTTTCAATTTGCATCAATATCAATAATTGCACTTCATTGGTTGTTTCTTTTAACCAATTATCAATATGCATTGCAGACAAACAAGGCGATATATTTAACTGAGATAATGGCTTACCAGAAGGAAAAACCGACTGCCAGCTTTCCTTCAGCACACTTTCTAATTTTTCATATTCCTGTTCAACACAATTCGTGATAACAGTTGCACAGATTAACTTATCAGGCAGTATATCCAAAATGGCTTTTTCTACACTATGCAATAATATCTGTACTGAGTCACGCCATTTATCTTCTGACCATGGAAAATAATCTATGACTTTTCGCTTGCCATATTGAACTTCAATTTTCGATTCTTCCTGTACTATGGTGTCAGCGGTAATATTCTCCGGCAAAAATACGCAACTGTATAACACTGATATATATCGGCCCGCCCAAGATTGCCATGCTTTCTCAACATATTGGCACTCTTCATGCCAAAGACGATACATCTCCAGCCGGTAACCAAAGAGATATAAACGAAGTCCAAATGCGGTAAGCCATATCAAGCCGACAACGCCAAAGATCATCCACCACAGGGACTGCCTGATAAATTCAGACCATAGCAGATAGCCGGCAATACAGATGCCAACAATAGCAATCAATGAAACCAGCCAACGCCATAATACGGGAGGGACAGGCTCTTGCTGCATGGTTATAACAGGTTTATTCCAACCCATATTTACCCCATAGAAACATGTAGTACACTTGAGATAACCTGACAAACACATAAAGGGGGAGAAAGATATTTAATTACACTGAATAAAATACCATTCACCCTAAGTTTCTCGGTTTTCTCGTGCAGAAATGAGTCTCATTATCCCAAGATAATATTAATCACGCTCAGGAGAATTAAGAAATTAATAAAACCACAAAAGAAAATAATATTTATTTCATGGAGTTATCCATTACCAACACATCGTTAATTTCGCATTTTAAAGTTATCCCCCGACATTGCAGAACCTGTATTATTTACTCAAACTGGGATTCAGCAGGTCTATTAACTTACTACCGTCATCGGGCTGAACAGAAATCTCCTTATATCGCCAATGACCTGAATATTTCTCAGCATCAACATACACTGTAGCGCCGGAGCGATTTCCTTTAATAGGTATTTCCAATGCCGCTTCGCTATTACTGATACTACCAGAAACAAACCAACCTACCTCAATAGGCTGCCCTAATATATTCTTTACCACAGAACTGGATTGCGCCAATGATAACGCTTTTTCATAAGGTTCCGAGGATTTCATTGAATGAATAATTATAGCGAACACACCGCCGATAATAATAGGCATCATGCAAAGAATAACCCATTTCCATTTTCCTCCCAACCAACGGTGTTTTCCAACAAGAGAAGGCGTACCCGTCATGGCTTCATTATCAGTCAGAGACCACTCTTTTTTTATCTTCATATCTTTAATACCTTATCTATTATGGCAGAATGCCATGTTAAAAACATTTTTTGATGATAAATGCTAACTTATTACTAAGATTTGAATATAAATACAAATATCGTTGTTCAGATAAATGACTGCTATTTTCTATAACTACTCAGACCGTTTAGCACTTACATTTACCGTCTGCCAACCATGTTGTTCAACCACCACTTGTGGACAGCTACTTAATAACGCCGTATTCACTGGTTTCAATGGTTCATTGGCATTTGCCTGAACAGCAGGTAGTGAACGATAAATTTTCCGTAAATTCTCAGCATAATGGCTCGATTGGATCGTAACCTTAGCGGCAAGAGGAATAAAATTATCATTGCGCCCATAATTTTTCGGCGTTTCACCTTTGCTTAAAAAGGCAATAACGTTCGCTTCATTGATCTGCCAATTCTTTTCCCCATCAGCCATCGGAATTATTTCCACGTGTTGCATCACATTTTCATAATCACGCTTTGACTGTATCCATTTTAACGCCGCCAACACTGCTCGCTTACGCTCATTAAGTACAGAACCTTCCCCGCACGTCTGCTCGTCGTGATTCACCGGGTTTACCACTTCACTCCAAAGGTTAGGATCAATCAGAACGGCAATTACCTCCCCTTTCGTTTCCAATGGTATAGACTTCAACACATCGCCCTGGCTGGCATTGATTTTTTTCATCAGTTCCACCCGCGCTTCTTTATTGCTGCGAATGCTTGTTAAGTCTGGCGTTAAATTTTTAACTTCCGGACGATTAATGACACAACGAAAACCATAGCCAGGAAGATAATGATCGCCATTTTTAAAAGAGTCAGAAGATGTATTGCTCCTTGTCACTGTTGTACTAAGAGATTCATCTTTGCCAGCTATGCCCCTCATTACCTTTTTATCACCCTGCTCAGGCCCTTGAGGATTACGCTCTGGTGAATTCTGATAATAGTCAGCCGCATACCAGTCATTAACCCAATCCTTACCATTACCCATCATGTCATACAACCCCAGAGGATTCGGCGGATAAGAACCCACCGGGCTAACGAGATCTGTAAAATTATTGCCCAATGCAAAACGGTTATTATTGTTAGCAAAGATAAATAACTGACCACGACTACGGGCTGCATACTCCCATTGCGCCTCTGTCGGTAAATCCACCGGTTCACCACTGACTTTACCCAACCACTGGCAATAATCCTTAGCCTCTTGCCACTCCACCGAAGCAGGGTAGTTATCTCCCGAAATCCGGGCAAAATACTCGCCAGAGTTTCCTTTCATGCTGTTATACGCATCTGATTTCGGCTTCCCCAAAATTGCCCAATAACGGTTAAGCTGACCCCATGTCACTTTGTATTTAGCGATGCTAAAACTGTCCAGCGTCACTTTATGTTCCGGTTTGTTATCCTGATCCGGGGTGAGGGGAATGTGTTTACCCATCTGCGGGCCAAAATCGCCCATCATAAAGCTACCCCCTTCCACAGGCGCCATTTCCGCCAATGCCTCCTTCACCAGCGCCTGCTGTTCTACCTGAATTTTCTTTTCACCTTTACAGCCCACCAGTACCAGCAATGCCAGCCCAGCGGTTATGGGATAACACATCGTTCGTTTTATCATTTCAATATTTCCTCGTTGTTGTGAGAATTTTTTAAATCTAAATTAGCGTCGTTGGCTTTAAGAGAATTGACTACGCAGCGAAACCCGTAGCCTGGAGGGTTGCGTTTTCCTTTTTCAAGCAAATTCTTCGCCCTCGTAATTGTGGTACTAAAAAAAATTCCCCCTTCCGCTCTTCCTCTTATCACCTTTTCATCACCACGTTCAGGACCTTGCGGATTATGCTCCGGCGAATGTTGATAATAATCTGAGGCATACCAATCATTAACCCAATCAGCACCATTACCCATCATATCGTACAGCCCCAATGGATTAGGTGGGTAAGAACCGACAGGGAGAAAATTATTCGTAAAATTCGCATCCAATTCATAGACATTGTTATTATTGGCAAAGATAAAAAGCTGACCGCGACTGCGGGCCGCATATTCCCACTGAGCCTCTGTCGGTAAATCCACCTGCTCACCACTGACCTTACCCAACCACTGGCAATAATCTTTAGCCTCCTGCCAAGCCACCGATGCCGGATAATTATTCCCCGTACTCAGAACAAAATGTGGAACATCCGTTGCGTCTTT
Source organism: Photorhabdus viridis (assembly GCF_040256935.1). Lineage (NCBI taxonomy): Bacteria > Pseudomonadati > Pseudomonadota > Gammaproteobacteria > Enterobacterales > Morganellaceae > Photorhabdus > Photorhabdus viridis. The sequence goes on along the minus strand of NZ_JBEJZY010000007.1, from coordinate 101,307 downwards.
CAGATAGTTATATGTTGCTGTTTTCGGCAACCCCAAAATAGCCAGATAACGGTTAAACCTCCCCCAAGTCACTCGGTATTTGGAAATACTGAAACTGTCCAGCGCCACCTTATGTTCCGGTTTGTTATCCAAATCAAAACTGTAGGGCAAATGCTCTCCTACTCGCCGGCCAAAATCCCCCATCATAAAGCTGCCTCCAGCCACTGGTACCATTTCCGCCAACGCTTCCTTCACCAGCGCCTGTTGCTCTGCCTGAATTTTCTTTTCATCCTTGCAACCCACCAGCGTCAACAGTGCTAACCCGACTATCATGAGATAACTGGTTATTCGTTTCATGATTTTGCCTCTCCCTGAGAAGAGGACTGTTCAGCCACAGGTATACTCTGGCTGCTACTGGAATTTTTCAGATCTAAAGCGGCGTTTTGGGTTTCAGGTGTATTGACCACACAACGAAAGCCATAGCCGGGAGGATTACTTTTGGGGTTTTCAAAATAATTCAAAGCTATTTTACCGCGATCTATAACACGATGCCCCCATATATCATATCCCATCTGTCCCCTGATCACTTTTTCTGTCCCCTTGACAGGGCCTTGCGGGTTATATTCCGGCGAATGCTGATAATAGTCTGCCGCATACCAGTCATTAACCCAGTCCGTACCATTACCCATCATATCGTACAACCCCAACGGATTCGGCGGGTAAGAGCCAACGGGAAGAATCTCATTCGCAAGATTTATTCCTGGCTCATAGACATTGTTATTATTGGCAAAGATAAATAGCTGACCACGACTACGCGCTGCATACTCCCACTGAGCCTCCGTCGGCAAATCTACCTGTTCACCACTCACTTTACCTACCCACTGACAGTAATCCTTAGCCTCCTGCCAATACACTGAAGCCGGATATTTTTCTCCCAATAGAGAGGGATAATAAATCTCATACTTTTTAAGGTGCTGATAGAAATCATTCTTAGGTAACCCCAGAATCTCCCGGTAACGATTAAACTGTCCCCAAGTCACCCTGTATTTAGAAATACTGAAACTGTCCAGCGTCACTTTATGTTCCGGTTTGTTATCCTGATTAAAACTGTAGGGTAGATGTTCGCCCACCCGCCGACCAAAATCGCCCATCATAAAGCTGCCACCAACCACTGGTACCATTTCCGCCAACGCTTCCTTCACTAGTACCTGCTGCTCTGCCTGAATTTTCTTTTCATCTTTGCAGCCTACCAGCATCAACAGTGCCAGCCCGACTATCATGAGATAACGGGTTATTCGTTTCATGATTTAAATATCCTCACATAGCTGTGCTGTTCAACCACTACCTGTGTAATGCTTTTAAACAACTCTGCATTTACTGGTTTCAATGGCTCATTCAGACACTTCGCCAACTCTTCAGTGGTCGGTAATGAGTTATAAATGTCTTTCAGATTTTTTGCATAATGGCTTGGCTCAATAACCACTTTAGCCGCATAAGGAATAAAATTATCACTACGCCCATAAACTTGAGGCGATTCACCCCGACCTAAAAAAGCAACTACCTCTTTTTCATTTGTCTTCCATTCACCACTCTCTTCACCCGGTATTTTATGCAGGAACTTCATCACATTCTCGTAATCACGCCTTGACTGCACCCATTTCAGTGTCATCAACACTGCCCGTTTACGAGCACTAAATACTGTCAAAGCCTCACCTTTTAGTTCGCGGTGACTAGCTGGACTGGCTACCTCATCCCAGAAGTTTGTCTCAATCAGTGCTGCAATTACTGCTCCCCGGGTTTCTGGTGGTGCGTATTTCAATACATCCCCTTGGCTGTCATTAATTTTCTTCATCAACTCCACCCGTTTTTCTTTATCATTCCAAGAGGCAACTAAGTCATCTTTCAAGTTTTTGAATTCATTTCCCAGCGCTATCTCCCCCAGTTCCAGCAACGGCATCATACAGAATGCGTAGTAGCTCTTTTCTGCTATCAGTTCCGTCATCTTCACGTAATCCACATTACGCAGCATATACGCCAGACAGGGCATAAATTCCGTCATAATCTCTTCGCCATCAATATCAAAGCTGACCGAACCTTTACCACCCACGCCCCAGCATAGGCCACCTTTCGCGATTACCCGGATAAGTCCGTCCTGATAACTGAATGACACGATGCCACTGAACCCTCCGCCAATCTGTGCCGTAGCACCAACACTCACTTTCGCCAGTGGCTGAAATTTCATGGGATCTTTTTCGGGGTTTTTCCACATCAGGCTACCACTCAGATTGGCGCTGCATTCTGCCCCGACAAACACACCCAATTCAGCCCCAGCATCCGAATCTTCCAGCATCTTGGATATATCCACCTTGCGACGCCCCGGTATCCCGTTGCCATCCAGCGCCATCTTTGCCGGTACGCCTTTGGCTACATCACCTTTCAGGTTCACTCCCACTTCAATACCCAGACTGGCCCCCACACTGCCTGATAACATCAGCGTAAGGTCAAACCGCCACATGCCCAACACGCCTTCACTGCCATCTTTCCGGGGATAGCACCACTTCACCCCAGTTCTGTCCGGCAAATGCAACGTCCCTCTGCTCCTTGATTCCGCCAGAGCAAAATTGGCATAAAAATTGGCTTTTCCTGAACCCGCCAACAGCCCCTTTATGCCATTTTTTGTGATTTCCAACGGATTCAGTGAAGCTTTAACCCCAGCACCGTAAGACCAGCGCATGAGTTGCGATTCCGAACTGAACGAAATGTGTTCTCCCTCATATGGCGACGTTTTCAGGCTGTCATTCAAGTCCTGCGCCCATTGCCCCCAGATACCACTGTGATCATTAATCAGCTTTTTATCTATCACAGTTAATGAAGGTTTCAGTTTGTTGATTTGCCCCTCTAGTTTCTTGCCGTCGATCTCAATCCGGGTACGGTTGTTACCGTCTTTGTCGGTATAGGCCACTTCCCGCAGGAAACTTTTACCGCCGCTTTTCTTATCCTGATCATTCAGCTTATAGCGCCGCCAGTGACTTTTGATTTTGTCCGACCGGACATAGGTGTACTTGTAGCCCTGATACCCCTTATTCATCGCAATCAGTTCAGTGATACCAATCGCGCTTTTCTTGGCGTTTTCATCCAGTAACGTGGTTTTAGGCAAGTTTTCCAGAGGGCTTAATGTCGTCAATTGATTATGCAGTTGATCACAAGCACCATTGAGTTCGTCATACACCGCTTTAAGCTGCGCTTCATACCCATCAGCAGGTACCATTGTCTGTCTGGTACACTGCTCAGTCAGCGTATCCAATTTCAATTCAGCCTCAATACGCTGTTCCACGCAGTGACTGAGAAAGTTATGCTCTACTTCCAAAGCATGGATATCTTCTTTATCCACAAAAATCAGCGTTTCACTGTCAGGGTGGAAATAAAGTGCAGGCTCTGCCTTCACGTACACATCAGTGTTTTGCGGCTTTACAGCGGTTTTCCCAGTAGATACGGCCATAAGATTCTCCTCTCAGAAACTTAAAAATGTTCGATATTCAGCTTGTCCGGCGTCACCGTATGGATCTCAACAGTTTTACCGTTTTCATCACTTCTCCCTTCAAATACCTGTCCATCGGAAGTGGTGATGCGATAACGCTTATGAGGTAGAATTTGCCCGCTATCTTGATCCTTCAAGGTAAAAAACCCACTAAAACCCTGTGATAAAGCCGGCGGCGGCGCATTAAAATTCGTAGCGCCCATCACTTGTACGTTGGACGTTTTCAGCAGTATGTTGCCGGGACAACCCAATTCGATATTGCCGTCTTTAATCCGAATATAGCCCCCGCCACTGGTCAGCAAGATTTCCTGACTGGCGCTAACCGTGACTTTTCCCTCCACACTGGTAATATCAACATCCTTTTTCGCCAGTGTGGATAACCCATCGTCCTGCGCCTGTATCTCTAGCTTTCCCTGATGGGCAAATAATTTCATGCCGGACTTTTGCGCAAACAGATTCACCGACTCACCGCCAACAGCAGTAATGTCTTTTAATGCACTGATATCTGCATTTTTCCCCGCTATCACGCCAACACTGCTGTGGCCCGATGCCACCCTGACTGTCTTAGGGCTGATAATCCCTATTCCTTGTGGCGCATGCATCAGTATTCCCGGCTTTTTCAACCCTTCCAGCACTTGGTTAAGTGCAGCCTGCCCCGCAGAATCTCCCGGTTTACCCTGGCCGATCTCTGCCGCCTGCGATAATGATTTAGCGATAGACAATGCGGTTTCTAACTGTTCGATCACTGCCGACATCTCCAGTTGCTGACCTGAAGCTTTGGTCTGCTCATCCGCACTGATAAATAACCCTTTCCCGGCACGAATAGCTCCCCAGTCGTCGGTTCGCAGTTCGAAACCTTCCCCCCTTTTTTGCGGATGCGGCCGCCGTCCATTAACCAGATGGCCCAGGCTCAGTTGGCTTTTACCCCCGTATTCGGTGCTCAACTTGATATGTTCTTTGCCCCGTTCATCATCCATTCGCAGCTTGTTATTGGTTGGCGTACGCAGCACGTTGCGTTTGAAGTTTTCAATCGTGACAGTGTCTTCATGACGCGAGTCATGCAATGCATGGGCGATATAGGGCCGATCCGGGTTTCCCTGCTCAAAGGCCACCGCCACTTCCGTTCCATTTAACAGCGGCCAGTGAAAGCCGTAAGTGTCTCCCGCATACGGCCTGGCTAAACGCACCCACAGGCTTTCATAACCCAAAGTCCATTCATCCAGATCGAAGTCAAATTTGATGCGGTAACGCCCCATTTTATCGATATGACCGTAGGTGTCGTTCGGCCAGTCACTGGTCACCCGCGCCGGCACGGTTCCCGCAATGACGGGCCGGGCTATCAGAGCAGGCCGGTAGCTCATTATTTCGCTGTAGGGAATACCACTGAAACTGACCAGATAGTTGCTGTCCCGTCGCGCGCTGCTTTGGGTTGACACGATCAGCAGCCCTTTCTTCAACACCGTCGGGCTTTCTCCTGTCACTTCCAGTACCTGACCCGGCGCTAAGAGCGGCGACGAGCTTTTGCCGCCAATGATGTGCTGACGGCACAAATCGCGCTCATGATGCAGTCGGGCATAAAATGCCGCCGTTTCCACCTGTGGCCGGATCTTTTCACCCTGAGTCAGAAAGTGGTCGCCATAGCAATAAACCTCGCCTTCCGTCGTCGTATCCTGTTCCCGTGTGACCTGAAATTGCAGGTCACTCACCGCTTCCCGGTAGTTGTAGTCACGCACTTTCACCCCCTGCGCGACCACCTGATGTTCAACATGCAGGCCCCACACCGAGTCATTCGCGTTGTGGTTCATCCCTGCCGGGTTATGCAGCGGCAACAGCACGTCGTACTGATAATTGCGCTGATTATCACCAAACCGGACCACAGTAATGCCCAGACGGCTGTCCACGTCGAAGCGGTACCAAATCCCCACTTCCGCCAGGATACGATGGACAAAATCCAGATCACTCTCTTGCCACTGCACGACCAGTTCCCGCTTTAGGTAATCCTGAGCCAGCGTGAACAGAAAATCCTGCCCCCGAAATGCATGTCGTTCGCGCAAGATCTTTTCCACAATGTCCGGGACCGACTGGTTCTGGTAAATCGCACAGCGGCGAGTATGACGCAACAGCGCCAAATGCGGTTCCAGACACACCTGATAGTGCGTTTCATCCCGCGAAGTGGAGATCCGGTTAAAACGGGTAATCACCCCGTGTACCTTACGCACCTGACCGGGATTATCCGGCGCCTGCAAGGTAAATGTCGCGGATTGCTTCAACATCCCCACCGGGTCGATATCCCGTGTGGTACTGGTGAAATCAATGGTGTAGCGATACGGCGCGCATAAGTGCTCTTCCCCTGTGAAACTGAAAACATCCAGCACCGCATCACAACGCCGAACCTCAAGCTGGTAACGGGAGTGGCCTTGCAGCCACAGTTTGCCCGTTTGCAGTAGTTGTTTATTCATCATTCGCTTTCCCCGGCATCAGGCTGATTTCAACCCTGCGGTTGGCAGCTCGCCCCGCAGTCGTTGAGTTGGTGGCGATCGGCTGTGCTGCCCCCTCACCTCGTACGGTGAAACAAGCAGGTGACCTATCGCTAGCTTGTAATATCCAATCGCGTACCGCTTCTGCCCGCGCTAGTGACAGCGCCTGGTTTTTTGCAGTATCACCCGTGGAATCGGTATAGCCTGTTATCACTATCATCCAACCGGGTTTAGCGTTGATATCACTCAATACATTCACCAAGGCTTTGACAGACCCCGATTTAAGGCGTGACTGCCCAGGATCAAACAGTGATAAGCTGTTAAGCGTCAACGTCTGCGCCTTATCGTTCTTCGGCAAAGCAGGCGGTGGCGCCAGCAATACCGCATGGTTGATCGCCTTCATCAAAGGCATATAGAGGCGATCGCCTAAATAAAGCCCTAATCCCAAACGCACCGGCACACCATCACGCTGGTATTTTTCCAGCAATGCGGCATCAAGCCTGAGCTGATGGTAAGCCTGTGCCCGGGTACGATTATTGGTCATACCGATGGTGTAATAGTGTTGTAAATCACTGCGTATATGACGCAACAGACGCTGGTTATTCCATGCGCTGCCCGTCAAGGCCAGGCAAGTAAACCCGGTCAGCAAGCCGATAGCCCAAACCACTGCCCGCCGTCGTGGTGTATCGCCATTATGACGAGGCAACAAGCGCAACATGGCATCAGGAAATGGCGGTGCGATCACCGTCCCCGATAGGCTGTGACTGATGCGGGGTAAGGTGGTGCGGGAAACCAGCCATTGCGTCCACAGGTTGTTTGCCCGCGGAGTTTGTGGCAAAAACATCAACGCCATTGCTATGGAATAACAGGGCTGGCTGACAGACTCCTGCGATTGGCACTCACTCAGGACGTTTTCCACCATCCAACGTTGCCATGCCGCCACTGCAATCACCTGTTGCAAACGCGCCGTACGTTGTGGCGTCTCTCCTTCGGTCAACCAAATATTCATGCCAACAGCAGAGTGTTCCTGACTCCATACCGTCATCATCGAGCTATCTGCCTGCAATTCGAACCACGGGCTGATATCGCCATCAAGATAGCCGGCAATCAGTATCGGTGTACGACATGCAGTCAATTGAGCCACCCTGGCAACCTGATAGCGAAACTCCCGAATTTGTGCCGCCATCACCGGCTGATCGTGTTGCTGCTCAGGAAAGAATGCCAGCAACACGCTGATTTGAGCGCCCCAGCCCGGTCTGACGGCAATGATGGCTTCCGCTAATGTGGCTATCTCATTTCGGCGGGATGCACAGATAAAACAGCCTTGTGGGGTGATGCGAACCGGTTCCCCGGCAAACAGAGTTGCCACATTTTCCCCACAAGTCAGCACCACCGGCTGATGCCAGGCGGCAGGTGGCAGTTCTGCCAGCAAACGGCGGAGATTTTCCTGGCCGGGCGCCTCACGCATAACACGCCCCGCTTGCCACCAGCCAATCATCGCTACGATGAGGATCACCCCCAACCCCAGCGCAACAGACGCGTTCCCTAATGGGAAGAAAAACCGGCACAGCACCGCCGCCAAAACGCAAGCCAAAAGCCACAGTGTTCGTTTGAATACGCAGCTCAACGCTCTCTCTCCTTAGCCTTGTCCAACAGACAGACATTGCTGAAGATAGAGATGCAGACCCAACCACATCAACGCCACGACGACAACAGCCAGACCGCCCCAAAACCACGGGGAACGTGAATGCCAGCACCGGCCTTGATGGCGACGCTCATTTACCCCGATGGCCTGATGGGGTTGCACCACCATAACGCCGGCACGCTGAGTCAATTCATCCAATAATGACTGGCGTTCCTGAGCAACATGCGCAAGGTCTTCCCCTTGAAAGCCGAGCGCCAATATGCGTTGGAAACAGGCCAGCACCAGCTGAGAGGGTTGCGGTTGATTCAACACATGACGTATACGTTCAAACAACCACTCCCCTGCATAATGGGTATTAAAAAACCGCGCCTGCAACGGTGTTTTCAACCAGATTTCATAACCGTTATCCTGAACCGGGCGTCTTAATACGGTTTCATCCAGCAACGCACACAAGGCGTACATCATCTGATTGATGTTGTCTTCACTCACATCCTCTTCATTTAATTGCTGCTGAGCGGTCTCTATCAATTCAATCCCTTTTTGATATAACGCCTCACCGTGCATCGATTCATCACCGTTTTTCAGCGCAATCACCCAGACTTCAATGTCAAGCATCAAATCATCAATTGAGATCACTTTATTCATGAGCGCAGCACCGCAAACAGTTCTAACTGAATACCCGATAATGTCCCAGGCACATAGAAAGCACAGCTCCCCGCTTCCAGCATGGCTTTAGCCAACGGGTTATTCAGATCGAAAGCAAAATATTGGTTTTCCAGCCGCAGTGGGATCGCCGCCGGCACATGACTAAGCGGATGTAAAGGGATACCCCTCAGTGCCTGGTTAATCAGCCGGTTAATATCATCAGGGGAACCCACTTTGCACAACTGCGGAAACTGGGTTTGCAGTAAGTGCGCCGGCATTGGCGATCGTACTGAGAGGTAGAAATCGGCTTCTTCTCGCAGGCGTCTATCGTGAAGTGAGGCTTTCCACTGATTTTCGCGCACCACTTCCAGTTCAATAGCTACCACCCTAGATGGCAGGCTGGCTTCCAATAAGGTGCTGATAAGCCGCATCAACGGCGGGAAAACATCACTTAATTGATCGTGTTTATAATGTGGAATGACATCAAGATCATGATCCAGAGAGAACGTGAGCAACGCACCGGCCAACTTGACCAGTTCACGGTGGATGATTTCCGGGTGCAGCGAAGGAGCAGCATTAAAAGCCTTCAACACTGGCTCATAACTGTTGAGTGCATTCAGCAACCAGAACAATGACACATCAGCAACAGCAAAATCCGCCATTCGTTCATTACTCTCGCGGCGCATCCCCATCAGACGGCTACGTTTAGTACGTAGCTGCATGAACAGCAGATCGAGCTGTTCCAGTAGTGGCGGATGAGCAGCGAAAGAAATCAGCGGAGGAATAAAGCGATTATCGAGTTTCCAACCCGCTTTCTCATCACGCACCAGACGGGCCAGCGGACACGTTTGGTAAGCCTCATTTTCGTCATGGGCAAAGCGCAAGGACAGTGCGTGGCGCTCAACCGCAATGGACTCACACGTACTGCCGTATCGGTCCTGCACCTCAACCCATTCCTGCTGATAACGTAGCGGTGTCTGGCCCGGTACCATCGCCTCATTGCTCTGACGACAGTTTCCCCCATTGGCGTGCTCCAGGGGTAACGCGAGTAAGACCTCAACGGTGCTCAACTCATCGGGAATGATTTGCAGCAAATCACAAGCCGCAGGCAAATTATCCGCATGATCGGTATCAATCAGAGTGCCATCCTGTAAACGGACTCGGAGATGTTGAACTTTCAGGCGGCCTAAGCGCAGTGCATCCTGATCAAACTGAATGTTGTCTATCCCCCAAGGGCAGGTCACCCCTAAACGGGCAATACAATTGTTAGTCAACACCTCCCAGCGTACCTGTTGCTGAAATTGTTGCGGCGACAAAAAGGTATCCTCAATCCAAAGAGGACGTAAAATTCTCATCATAATCTCCTGGTGAACGGGTGAACGGTTACTCTTTCGCTTTCGGCATCTGAGAAACCAGAGACAAACTGATATTGAGCCCTTCTACCTGAAAGTGCGGTACGGCATACAATTTGACCCGGAATAACCCCGGATTATCGTCAATATCCTCAACAATGACGCGCGCTTCGCGCAACGGATGAGATGCCTGCAAATCGTCGGCAGGATCAGTCATCTCCGTCACTAACGTATCGATCCAATTATTCAGTTCAATTTCGAGCAGACGCCGATCCTTAGTGGTGCCGATATTCTCCCGCTGGATCAACTTCAAATAATGGGCAATACGTGACAATAGGAAGATATACGGTAGACGTGCATTGATACGGCTGTTAGCCGTCGCTTGGCTGGTATCGTACAACGCGGGTTTCTGTACGGAATTGGCAGAAAAGAAGCAGGCATAATCCCGGTTTTTATAGTAAGAAAGTGGAATAAAACCCAAATTGGCAAATTCAATCTCACGAGTTTCCAAGATCATCACTTCTGATGGTATTTTAGCCTGATGGCGGGTCCCCAGATCGTAGAGATGGATCGGCAAATCGGTAACAGCGCCACCTGCCAAAGGCCCACGAATCTGCACACACCAACCATTTTTCACAAAGCTTTTGATCATGTTGGCCGCAAAAGCAAAAACCGCGCTGGTCCACAAATATTTATCGTGATTCGGCCCTTTTACCTGTTCGATATAGTTAAACATCCGCACCGGCACGGTATCTGGGTCGTATGGCAGACGCCCCAACACTCGCGGCAAAGTCAGGCCGATATAACGGGCATCGTCGCTGTCGCGGAACGCTTGCCACTTGATGTATTCGGCGCGGTCAAAATAGTCACCGATGTTTTTAATCGCGGCCACTTCATCCATGTTTTTTTTGCCAAAAAAGGCCGGACCCACAGCGGCAATGAAAGGCATATGCGCTGCGGCTGATACTTTAGCGATATTGCGCAAGAGGACAATATCCTGTGGACTGGCATCAAACTCATAATTGGCAATCACCGATCCGATAGGTTCGCCGCCCGGCGTGTCGAATTCCTGAATGTAAGTGTGGCGATAGAAACCACTCTGGATAATTTCCGGCGCATCATCAAAATCCCGCCGCAGCTCATCCTTGGTCACATCCAGCACATCAATTCTGACGTTCTGGCGAACATCAGTCCGATCAACCAGAAATTTCAAGCCTCGCCAGGCGGATTCGACTCTCTGGAACGCCGGATGATGTATGACCACATCCAACTGGCGGCCAATTTGGTTATCCAGTTCACCGATATGATGATCTAACAAGGCCTTGTCCAGCCGCTTAATTTTACATGCTGAAATTTTCAACAGATTGAGAAAAACGCTGACCGCCGCAGTCACCCGTTCACCCTCCGTCACCTCAGCCAGCACATCGCTATTCTGAAAGCGGTCAATATCACTCAATCGTTCGATTGGCTGTAAATGGATTTTCTCAAACAACGATTGATAAACACGGCCTTCGGCGTAAATGGTGGTTGCCACCGCAGAAGCTGTCTGCTCTTGTACAGTCATTACATTTCCTTACTTAACTTAAATCGGATCATGCCTTTTCCAATGCCAAAAACCAGTTAAGCCCGCAGTTGAGGAATTTGGAGAGCCATTTGCTCAGGCTCGAAATTGTTTATTCTCTGAAAGGTGAATACGATATTTTCTTCGCTACCGTTTCCGGCCAGCGTATTAGTATGCAAATCCAATTTAATATTCACACGCGATTTGGGGATCGCGTTTTGGAAACTCTGTATCACGAGCAGCTCCTCAACAATGAAAAAGAACTCAATAGCATGAGTCATGCCATAATAAATTTCAGGAATGCAAAACCGGATTCAGGTATTTCAGGACAGGCAGTTAACCGAGCAGAAAATAAGAGAACACCGACAATACCCACCACAATAAATAACAGCATTTACTGGACGGGTCATTTCCTAACCAACGGCGATTTTCTAAACTCTCTTTTAAAAAATCAAGATATTTTTTTAAAAAAGCACTTTTTGCTTGAGGCTTGTCAGAGATAAAACCCACAAAATGGCGAAAGAAACAAACAATATATCAACAAAACCTAAACGAATCGGCATTCTCTTTTAAAAAGAAATTGTATTTATTTTCATTAAATGATAGCCGATCATCTATTGCTCTATAATAGATAGAGTAACTCGGCTATATATTACACTGCCGCACTTTTATTATTTATATTATTTTTCAATCAAGTAAATAATAAAAACCCACGTTAGAGCATCGGTGAAAAAGAGAATAATTATCAATCAATATGTGAGAATGAGAATAGATTCCGTCAGGAAAAGTTATAATCTTCATAATATATGACCAAGCATGATAATTATTTTATCGCTTATCTGTGATAATAATGATTTTAAAACCTAAATACTTATTAGAGAGTTTTTTAGATGTTTCTGCCATGGACATTAAAGCACTAACTGCGGAACTGAAAGCAACTGAATCTGAGCGCTGGAAGCGTGAAAACAAAGCAGGAATGGAAGAACTTAATCATATCACTAACTAATATGGTTTACTGTCTGACCAGTACAGAGCGTTTTGAGAATTTCAAAGGGAAAGTTCCCACAAAATTGTGTAGTGATGTGATCGGCGCCCCTTTTTCTCCACTGAATACTCTGCCATCTTTATATCCGGTGAAGTTAGTTTCAGGAGTACATCTCAATTCAGTGGTACCATTCCCGCTAAAGGGGAGCGGATTTTTATCCACCATCCGAACAAATGTTGGCTGTTGTCCGAGCAGGTGGACGACTCAATTACATTTTTAATCAATTGCCCGAAAACCCATCACCCAAAGAGAAGGAGCGGAGGATAATATGACACAGCATAAAGAAAAATTTGATGGTTTAGCTAAAGGTTATGATCGCTACCGTCCTCATTACCCGCAGTCACTTTTCCGTGAAATTTGCCACTGGCTGCCTAAAGACAGGACACTGTCTGTTGTCGATATTGGTGCTGGAACCGGCATAGTGAATTTCTGAATGAGTATGAAAATCTGCTGGAAGAATTAAGCCCTAACTATAGCCGTTACTATCGGGATTTTGATTATGAGCAGGAATTGAATACAGCATTCCTGCATGAAAATGCCCTCCATATTACACTCAATACCCGCTGGAGTATGCTTATTCCCGGCGAAACATTTATCGGGATGAGTCGTTCATCGACTCAAGTGCAACGTGCTTTATCTGTCCACGGTGAGTTATTTATCGAAAGATTAAAAATGCTGGTGGATAAATATCAATTTGAGGGGAAATTGGCAATTTTATATGAAAGCCAACTGTTTATGGTTATTAAGCAGGTTAATTCTGGAAACGAATAATGTCAGAAATAGCGATCAGCTTCTCTATACCAACTGAAGAAGATATCCAAGGAATATTGGCACTCTTGCAAGACGTTTATCTGCCATTTGTGGCTGATTTTATGCCGACAGCACTGAATGAAACGCCTGTCAATATTATGGAGAAGTTAATTTATTGGAGAATTGCTAAATATGATAATCAGGTTGTTGCAGCTGTATTAATTGAGCAAGAAGACGATAATTTAACATTCAGTTATTTATCTGTATTACCTGCATTCAGGTGCCGGGGAATTGCCAGCAAATTACTCAATATCATTTGCCAAGAAGCAGTCCAGCAGGAGCAATTACCTATCATTATTGCATTACGTCGTTCACTGGCGATGAATATTCATTTCTTTACTCAACGAGGATTTGAATATTTAGGCCCTTTTAATACCAACAAACACGATCTCTATATCTGGCGATCAGGAGAAAATGAATGAACAACACGGTTATTGTATTAGGATATCGTGAAGGTATTACGACAGCTTTAGCCCATCAGGGATATCAAATTATTCATATAGGGCGGATTCGACTAATAAGTGCAATTTTTCAGAAGGGCGGTCAGTTGCTATAGTAGGCATCTTTCTCGCCAAAGGAAAATGCACTATGGCCTATACACAACTGACCGAAACAGAAAGATACCCGATTTCCAGTTTAAGAGAAGCGGGTTTTTCACAGCTTTTTATTGCGAAGTCACTTAAGAGAAGCCCATCGACCATCAGCAGAGAATTGAAGAGAAATCAAGAAGTCCAGACATACTGCCCTGAACAGGCTCATTTGAAGGTATTGGCGCGTCGTCATTTTGCTAAGAAAGCCGTGAAAATAACGCCGGAAGTAAAAAGGTGGATAAAACGGTTAATTTGGAAAGATTTAAGCCCTGAACAGGTGGCTGATTATTTGAAGCAACATAAAGGGATATCTTTGCATCATGAGACGATTTATAGACTGATTTGGTAGATTCACATAATAAGTACAACATCGTTAATCTAGAAGTAAACATGTTTGTATTCCCTTAAATAATTCATGTCGCTACTTTTCAAATCATTTTCGTACCCTATTAACACTTAAATATCCATCTCCCCCCAAATACTAAAAGTGCGCTTTGCCCTCAATTAGCATTCAGGAAGGAGAATTCCGCCGGTTTGTTAAGCTCAGATAATCCGATGCTTCTCTAACTGAACCTGCCGGGCTGCTTCACGCGCCATACGTCTCTTACGGGCATCACAAGGTTCTGGGCAATCACACACTTTCTCTACCCCAATGCTGCTTAAACCACCACAGCTCCCCTGTATGCTTTTACGTTTAATCATATAACCCAATGACATTCCCGCAAAAGCCAGCAGGAAAAAGATGAAGGTTGCAATAAATACTGTCAACACGCCCTTCCCCTCCTCTCATTGATTTTTCTGTAAGTACGGCTCAAAAGCTTTACTATAACGCTCTTCAAAGCCATTTTTTGTTTTTACAATCATAAAAACCGGGATATTCAAGCTTTCTGCCACTTTCAATCCTTTTTCCGGCCCTAACACATCCAACCCAGTAGAAAGCCCATCAGCACTCATGCAAACCGGCGCAACTACAGTAATAGAGACCAGATTGTGCGAAATAGGATCACCTGTTTTTGGATCAATCGTGTGTGAATAGCGCACACCATCTTGTTCAAAATAGTTACGGTAATCGCCAGAAGTGGCAATCGACATATTTCCAGGCGTTATCACTTCCTGAGCACTTTGTTCCATTCCAGTATCAGAAGGCTTTTCAATCGCAATCCGCCACGGCAGATCTTTACCATTATGGCCTGATGTACGAACTTCACCCCCAATATCAACCATATAATCGTTGATATTCTGCGATTTCAGATATTCAGCAACAACATCTACACCATAACCTTTAGCGATAGATGACAAATCGACATACAGCTCTGGCACTGTTTTAATCAGATTATTGCCTTCCACCGCCAGTTTCTCAATCCCCGTCCATTCACGACGTTTTTCCAGTTCACTTTCAGAAGGCGCTTTCGTCACACGACCTTCCGGGCCAAAACCCCATAAATTAACCAACGGCCCCACCGTTACATCCAATGCGCCATCGGTTAATCTATTAATACGGATCGCTTCTTTGACCACTTTTGCTGTCGCCGGTGATACAGGGAATGGTTTATTAATTTCACGGCTTTGATTAAAACGACTCAATTCAGAATCAGGGCGATAAGTTGACATCTGGTCGTTAACCTCTTCCAGCAAACGATCAATCTCTTTTTGCAAAATTTCTAGCGAGGGAGCCGACGAACCAGTGACAAATTTAATGGAGTAATAAGTCCCCATCGTTTGACCATGAATATTTTGTTGCTCCTGACCATCACAGGCAGCCAACAGCAGCACTGCAAACATTAACGCTATCCAGCTACTTATCTTTTTACTCACAATTCATTACCCTTTCTGAACCACCAGCGCCCACAAATTGTGGGCGCCAGTATTAAATCAAACTGTTTATGGCCTATCAGCCACCGAAATCATCCAGCATGATGTTTTCATCCTCAACACCAAGATCTTTTAACATCTTGATTACTGCGGCATTCATTACCGGAGGTCCACACATGTAGAATTCGCAATCTTCAGGAGCCGGATGGTCCTTCAAATAGTTTTCAAACAAAACATTGTGGATAAAGCCGGTGTAACCATCCCAGTTGTCTTCAGGCAATGCATCAGATAAAGCCACATTCCAGGTAAAGTTTTCATTTTCAGCCGCCAGTTGGTCGAAGTCCTCGGTATAAAACATTTCACGTTTAGAACGGGCGCCATACCAAAAACTGATCTTACGTTTGGAATTTAATCGCTTAAGCTGATCAAAAATATGAGAACGCATAGGTGCCATACCCGCACCACCACCGATGAAAATCATTTCCGCATCAGTATTTTTTGCAAAAAACTCACCGAATGGACCAGAAATAGTCACTTTATCACCGGATTTCAGCGACCAGATATAAGAAGACATAATTCCCGGAGGCGCTTCCGAATCCCTTGGCGGCGGCGTCGCAATACGAACGTTAAGCATGATAATGCCGTGCTCTTCCGGGTAGTTTGCCATTGAGTAAGCACGAACTGTCGGTTCTTTCACCTCAGAGACAAAACGGAACAAGTTAAATTTATCCCAGTCTTCGCGGTACTCTTCCGGCACATCATAATCTGAGTAACGAGCAGTATGTGGTTGAGCCTCAATCTGAATATAACCACCAGCACGGAAAGGCACGACGTCCCCATCAGGGATCTTCAGTTTCAGCTCTTTAATGAAAGTGGCCTTGTTATCATTGGAGATAACTTCACACTCCCATTTCTTAACACCGAATATCTCTTCCGGTAATTTGATTTTCAGGTCCTGTTTTACATTAACCTGGCAAGCCAGACGGCAACCCTCTTTCGCTTCACGCTTACTAATGTGGGAAAGCTCTGTTGGCAGAATATCGCCACCACCATCTTTAATCTTTACACGGCACTGACCACAAGAGCCACCACCACCACAGGCAGAGGAGACAAAAATACCCTGGCTTGATAACATATTCAGCAACTTATCACCGGCAGGAGCGGTAAAGCTCTTTTCCGGATCGCCATTAACTTCAACTTTAATATTCCCGGTGTTAACTAACTTTGATTTTGCGAACAAAATCAGGGCGGTTAGTACCAACACAATCAGGGTAAACATCACTACGCCTAAAATTATTATATCCATGAACGCTTCTCGCCTTTATAACTGCACACCAGAGAAGGACATAAAACCCAATGCCATCAAACCCGTGGTGACAAAGGTGATCCCCAATCCTTTCAGACCTGCCGGAACATCAGCATATTTCATTTTTTCACGGATAGAAGCCAGCAAAACAATTGCCAGCATCCAGCCTATACCTGAGCCAAAGCCATATACGATGGATTCAGAAAAGTTATAGTCACGCTGCGCCATGAAAGAAACACCACCAAAAATCGCACAGTTAACGGTAATCAGTGGTAAAAAGATGCCAAGCGCGTTATAGAGTGAAGGGAAATAACGATCGAGGATCATTTCAAGAATCTGCACTAATGCAGCAATCACGCCGATAAAAGTAATAAAGTTCAGGAAGCTGAGATCAACCCCTTCAACCAATGCACCGTCACGCAAGACAAAGTTATAAACGAGGTTATTGGCAGGAACAGAGATCCCCAAAACCACCGTTACTGCAATACCTAAACCAAACGCTGTCGTGACATTTTTCGATACAGCCAAAAAAGTGCACATACCGAGGAAGAAAGCCAACGCCATATTCTCAATAAAGACGGCACGGACAAACAGGCTTATAAAATGTTCCATGTTGTCAGTTACTCCTTCTCAGCCTGCGCCGGTTTCAAAGTCCTTAGACCCCAAATCAGCATACCAATAATGAAAAACGCGCTGGGTGCTAACAGGAACAAGCCATTAGGCTGATACCAGCCACCATTCTGTACGGATTCCATGACGGTAATACCGAACAATTTGCCAGAGCCAAACAACTCACGCAGAAAACCAACCAGTACCAGAATAACGCCATACCCCAAGCCATTACCGATACCATCCATAAAGCTCTCAATAGGTGGAGACTTCATAGCATAAGCTTCCGCACGCCCCATCACGATACAGTTAGTAATGATAAGACCAACAAATACCGACAATTGCTTGGAAATTTCATAAGCATATGCCTGCAAAATCTGATCTACTACGATAACCAGTGATGCAATAATCGCCATCTGTACAATGATTCGTACACTACCGGGGATGTAATGACGGATCAATGAGATAAAAAAGCTGGAAAATGCGGTAACCAACGTCACAGCGATTGTCATCACCAATGCGGTTTCCAGTTTGGTTGTTACTGCCAGCGCGGAACAGATCCCCAGAACCTGCAATGCAATCGGGTTATTATCCAATAGTGGTCCAAGAAGGACGCGTTTTATTTCTTTACTATCAGCCATCTTTCAACGCTCCTTCGCGTACTTTTTTCAGGAACGGACCAAAACCGTTATCGCCTAACCAAAAATCAAACATATTTTGCACACCGGCAGAGGTCAGAGTCGCACCAGACAGGCCATCAACACCATAGGGATTATCAGCAGCAGCACCGCCACGGACAATTTTGATCGCCGGATGGCCTTCATCGTTATACAGCTTTTTACCTATCCACTTTTTACGCCATTGTGGATTATCGACCTCACCACCCAGCCCAGGAGTTTCTCCGTGTGAATAATAGGTAATACCGCGGGCGGTTTTGCCATCCACATCAACAGAGATAAAAGCATACATGACAGACCACAGACCAGAACCATAAACAGGCAGAACGATTTCACTGGTTTTACCCTGTTCGTCCTTCACCAGATAGATCTCCGCCACATTGGCGCGACGGCGGATTTTCGCCAGATCCTTCTCAGGAGGCAATGCGATACTGGTATCATCACTGCGCAACGCATCATTCAGGTTAAACTTGCTATGGCTCTTTTCAAGCGTTGCCGTATCCAAATTCAGTAATTCAGTTTTAATACGGCTTTTAAACGTTTCTTTAAGCTCATCAACACTCATTTGGTGAGTTAATAACCCGGCGACATCAAGAATGTTACGCTGTTTATCCAGCAGTTTTTGTTCCTGTTGCTGAGATTTCAGCCCTACCGCAGAGCCTGCTACAACAATTGAACAAACGAGACATAGCACAAAAACAACGATAAACGTTCTGCCGATACTGTCATTATTTTTTGGTTTATCATTAGCCACGGGCTTTTCTCCGCTTAATATTGGCCTGTACTACCAGATAATCAAACAATGGCGCAAACAGGTTGGCGAACAGAATTGCCAGCATCATGCCCTCCGGGTATGCCGGGTTAACGACCCTGATAAGAACACACATCACACCAATCAGAATGCCGTACCACCATTTACCTTTATCGGTAAATGAGGCAGATACCGGATCTGTCGCCATAAAAATCATACCAAAAGCGAAACCACCCAGAACCATGTGCCAGTGCCACGGCATAGCAAACAGTGGGTTAGTGTCTGAACCGATCGCATTAAACAAGTAGGAAGTTGCCGCCATACCCAACATGACACCAGCGACAATGCGCCATGAAGCAATGCGGGTAAACAGAATGATTGCTCCACCGATGAAAATCATCAGGGTAGAAACTTCACCAATGGAACCCGGAATATTGCCAATAAAAGCATCCATCCAAGTCACAGGCTGACCGGTAACTGTATTGACTAATCCCTGACTACCACCAGCAGCCCACTGAGACAACGGGGTCGCACCAGAGAAACCATCAGCCGCAGTCCATACCAAGTCACCCGAAATCTGTGCAGGATAAGCAAAGAACAGAAATGCGCGGCCAGCCAGTGCCGGGTTCAGGAAATTACGACCGGTGCCGCCGAAAACCTCTTTCGCAATCACAACACCGAATGTAATACCCAACGCTGCCTGCCACAGGGGAATCGTTGGCGGAACAATCAACGCAAACAGAATAGAGGTAACGAAGAATCCCTCGTTAATTTCATGTTTACGGATAACGGCAAACAGCACTTCCCAGAAGCCGCCAACAGCAAATACAACAGCATAAACAGGCAAGAAGTAGGTTGCGCCAAGCAACATTTTGCTGCCCCAACCCGCATCCGGCGTCAGTGATGCGCCAAAGAATTGAGCAACACGGTAGTGCCAGTCGGATGCCAGCAGTTGTTGCAGTTCTGCGCCACTGTATAAATGATACAGCGCAGGGATTGCCTGTTGACCAACGTTATACATTCCCCAAAACATTGCCGGGAATACCGCCAGCCATACCGTGATCATCATACGTTTTAGATCGATAGCGTCACGGACATGGGCACGGCCAGAAGTCACTGTACCTGGTGTATAGAAAACCGTCGTTACCGCTTCATACAACGGGTAATATTTTTCTAATTTTCCCCCGGGCTCAAAGTGGCGCTCAATTTTTTCAAAATAGTTTTTCAGGCCCATGGATCATCCTTCCTGCTCAATCTTAGTCAGCACTTCACGCAGTACCGGACCATATTCATATTTGCCGGGACAGACATAGGTACAAAGCGCCAGGTCTTCCTCATCCAACTCCAGACAACCCAGTGCCTGAGCACTATCGGTATCACCTGCAAGCAGATCCCTCAGCAAATGCGTTGCCATAATATCCAAAGGCATAACACGCTCGTAGTTACCGATTGGCACCATAGAGCGCTCACCGCCATTCATTGTGGTTGAAAAAGCAAAACGCTTATTTTTCAGAAAATGACCAATAGTGGTACGGGTAACAGAAAACTTATCGGCACCCGGCATGATCCAACCAAACAGCTCTTTTTCGCGGCCTTCACGCAAAACAGAAACTAAGGTATGGAAGCGGCCAAGATAGTGATGAGCATCATCTGACTGCATACCACACAATACAGAACCTGAAATAATACGGTTTTCACCCGCTTTCAATTGATCCTGAGTCAACTCAAGCAGGTCTGCGCCCAGGCAGGTACGCATAAGACGCGGCTTCTCAACTTGTGGTCCTGCCAGTGCAATAATACGGTCAGTATAAAGTGTGCCGGTAGTGAATAACTTACCGATAGCAATCACATCCTGATATCCCAGGTGCCATACCGTTTTAGTCGCGCTGACGGGCTCAATAAAGTGGATGTGAGTTCCAGCAAGTCCCGCAGGGTGTGGACCAGAGAACTGATTATAAGTGATTTGTGCATTATTACCGGCATTCGGCAAGCTTCCTGCACCGTGGCAAACATGAACTTTACCTTCGGTTAATCTGGTCAGCACATTCAGACCATCAACAAAAGCCTCTTTCTCAGCAGCGATAATCACCTGTGGATTTGCAGCCAGGGGCTGGGTATCCATTGCTGTTACAAAAATTGCTTTCGGCGAGGAACCGGGAGTAGGGCTTTGACTGTAAGGGCGGGTACGCAGTGCAGTCCATAATCCGGAATCAATCAGATTCTTTTCTGCTTGTTCCCGGGATAACTGGGTAAGTTGGCAACGATCATAACGGTCAAAATCAACCTGCTCGTCTCCAGTTATCTCAATCACAATTGACTGAAAAACCCGTCGCTCACCACGATTGATCGCAACTACCTGCCCACAGGCCGGACTGGTGAAAACCACCCCTGGATTCTTTTTATCTTCAAAAAGAATCTGGCCTTTCTTAACATGCTCACCTTCCTTAACCAACATAGAAGGACGCATTCCAACATACTCATCACCCAGCAGTGCTACATGGCGAATCGTCGGACCGTCTTCTATCACTTGAGCAGGCGCTCCTGCAATCGGGAGGTCGAGTCCTTTTTTAATTTTAATCATAAGATTTGCACAAGTTTATCAATTAAATCATATGCTACAAATTACCTGGCGGTAACATAGCCACTCTATAAAAAACCCCTTAAGTCACGAATCGTGCTCAGGTTATAATTCTCCGATAATGGTTACGATTTTCTTTCAATCTCAGGGCGGCAATTTTAACATCTCCCTTCTTCGACTGTCTGACTAATCAAGTGATTTAGTTCAAGCAAACAGGAATAATTTTGGCCCTGAACCATCAACAGATCGTAAAAAACGAACTATTGTATCACCTTTCCCGACAACTGATTGTTTTTTGATCTTATAATCACTTTGCAGTATAAAACCATCGTTATTATTTTTTATTCACAAAGTCGATCACTCATGGCAATCTTAAGCTAAATTCCAGGTTAGCCCACGACATCTCTATATGGTAGTCACATGAAAAAAACTGCTGCTTTTGCTGCAATAACATTGTTGTCTTTTAGTTCATCCCTATCTGTCTATGCTCAGGATACTTTAGTTCAACTTAAGAAAATCTCCCCCACGCCACCCGGCTATCCCATCTTTATCCAAATATTCAAAGAAGAGCGGACACTGGAGCTTTACACTAAAAATAATCATGGAAACTACCAACTGACTAAAAGCTACCCCATTTGTAATTACTCTGGTGGCCTCGGCCCTAAAACCACAGAAGGTGATTTGAAAAGCCCAGAAGGTTTTTATCGTGTAAAAACCAGTCAGCTAAATCCAAATAGTCGGTATTACCGATCTATTAATCTCGGTTTTCCAAATGAATACGATAAATCCAGAGGCTATTCCGGCAACCATTTAATGATCCACGGCGAGTGTAAATCTGTCGGCTGTTACGCGATGACTAACGGTTACATGGATGAGATTTACCATTATGCAGAAAGTGCACTATTGCGCGGACAGTATGAAATTGATATCAGCATTTACCCATTCAGAATGACACCGCAGAATATGTTACGCCACCGTTCATCCTCCCATTATATGTTTTGGCTGCAATTACAACCGGCCTATGAGTATTTTATCAAAAATAACCGGCCGGCAGCGATTAACGTCATCAATGGTCAATATACGGTTAACGCAACACCTTATAAATCGCCATCTTTACAGAATCAATCACAATATGCGTTCACCAAGATGAAATAGCGCATAATCACCCGGCTCAATCCGATTCCAGGACTCATTGCCGGTTAAAGGCTGAGTCACAATGACAGAAACGACATCATCAGGTTGAGTGTGCTGTTGGAAATCAATTTCAACATCCTGATCCAAAAGTTTTGCTTTTCCAAACGGCGCACGACGGGTAATCCAATAAAGATGGGTTGAACAATATGCCATCACAAAACATCCGTCTGACAGCAGCATATTGAATACACCTTTTTTCCTGAGTTCGTCCGCCAGTGAAGCAATAAAACGAAAAACCGCAGGCCAGTTAGAGGGAGTCCTTGGATATTTTTGTGAAAGTTGATGCAAAATCCAGCAAAAAGCATGTTCACTGTCAGTTTGCCCGACTGGGCGATATTGACCGGTTTCAAGCCGCCGATAACCTCTAAGTTGCCCATTATGGGCATAGGTCCAATTGCGCCCCCACATCTCACGGATAAAAGGGTGGGTATTTTCCAACGCAACATTACCCCGGTTAGCCTGCCGGATATGAGAGATCACCACTCTGGATTTAATCGGGTATTCTTGTACAAAACGGGCAACGGGTGAATGGCAACTTGGTTGATGATCTTTAAATGTGCGACAACCCCGACCCTCATAAAAAGTGATCCCCCAACCATCTCTATGGGGTCCGGTATGACCGCCACGCTGAATCAAACCACGTAAACTAAAGCAGATATCTGTTGGCACATTTGCACTCATGCCAAGTAACTCACACATTGCCTACCTCTGTAACCTGTAAAATCAAGCTTTAACCATCTCTTTTTCGATAAGTTGAATCAGGATATGAATCACTTTGATATGAATTTCCTGAATACGATCGGCATAGCCAAAATGCGGGACACGAATCTCCACATCAGCCGTTCCTGCCATTTTGCCACCATCTTTGCCGGTCAACGTAATCACTTTCATACCTTTCAAGCGGGCAGCTTCAACGGCCTTAATAATATTGCCTGAATTACCGGAAGTGGAGATACCCAGCAAAACATCTCCCGTTTGCCCGACCGCTTCCACATAACGGGAAAAAACGAATTCATAACCAAAATCATTACTGACGCAAGAAAGATGACTCACATCAGAAATTGCAATCGCCGGATAACCGGGGCGATTTTCGCGATAACGGCCTGTCAATTCCTCCGCGAAATGCATCGCATCACAATGCGAACCACCATTACCGCAAGACAGTACCTTGCCACCCGCTTTAAATGAATCAGCCAGTAATACCGCTGCTTTCTGAATCGCTTCAATATTTGCATCGTTACTTAAAAACTTTGCCAACGTATCCGCGGCCTCACTCAATTCACTACGGATCAGGTCTTGATACATAGGTTCCTCACTTCAGTCAGGTAATCTTTAATGTTGCGCCAAAGGGCAGTTTACCGGATCAAGGGTATCGAAAGAAGACAACATCACATTTCCGGGAAATTAATCTGCTCGCGATCTCCATCAGTTTGTGAGCTGTATTGTAATTAAGATGTAAATATATTGATAAAAACACATTACTGGTCTAAAAAGAAAGGAACATCACAACAGGTCAGACCTCTGATGACTTACCCTGAGATTAACCAGGAGCTTTTATTATGACCACATTCAGTATTGTTCTATTCTTAGTATTAATTGGGATGCTTTGCTACCACAAAGTTAATCTCAATCTCAGCAGCCTGCTGCTTCTTGTCTATACCGTCCTGATGGGCGCTATTGATGCATGGAGCTACTGGATTTTACTGCCAATGGCCATCATTCTGTTCCCGCTGAATTTTGCGCCAATGCGTCATTCCTTACTTTCCGCTCCGGCATTGAAAGCCTTCCGTAAAGTGATGCCGAGCCTGTCCCGTACTGAAAAAGAGGCCCTTGACGCCGGTACTACCTGGTGGGAAGGCGATCTGTTCCGGGGTAAGCCTGATTGGAAAAAATTACATGATTATCCAAAACCTCAGTTAACCGTTGAAGAACAAGCATTTTTGGATGGGCCGGTAGAAGAAGCCTGCCGCCTGACCAATGATTTCCAGATAAGCCATGAACTTGCTGATTTACCGCCTGAGTTATGGAACTACCTGAAAGAACACCGCTTCTTTGCCATGATTATTAAAAAAGAATATGGCGGCCTCGAATTTTCAGCTTATGCGCAAGCTCGGGTATTGCAAAAACTGGCAGGTACTTCCGGCATTCTAGCCATCACCGTAGGTGTACCTAACTCCCTTGGCCCAGGTGAATTATTACAGCATTATGGCACCGACGAGCAGAAAAACCGTTATTTACCCGGACTGGCCCGTGGTGAAGAGATCCCTTGTTTCGCACTGACCAGCCCGGAAGCCGGTTCAGATGCCGGTTCTATCCCAGATACAGGCGTGGTTTGTATGGGAGAATGGCAAGGCGAACAAATTCTGGGTATGCGTCTGACCTGGAACAAGCGTTACATCACACTTGCCCCTATCGCCACCGTACTTGGTCTGGCTTTCAAACTCTCTGACCCTGACCATTTACTGGGTGATACAACAGAATTAGGCATTACCTGTGCATTGATCCCAACAAATGTACCAGGAGTAGAAATTGGCCATCGCCATTTCCCACTAAACATTCCATTCCAGAATGGTCCGACTCGCGGTAAAAATATTTTTGTACCGATCGACTATATCATTGGTGGACCAAAAATGGCCGGACAAGGCTGGCGTATGCTGGTTGAGTGTCTGTCTGTCGGCCGCGGCATCACCCTGCCGTCAAACGCAACCGGTGGTTTGAAAAGCGTTGCCATGGCGATTGGCGCATACGCTTATATTCGCCGTCAATTCAAAATGCCAATTGGTAAAATGGAAGGGATTGAAGAGCCACTGGCACGCATTGCCGGTAACGCCTACCTGATGGACGCCGCCTCAACACTTGCTACAACAGGTATCATGCTGGGCGAGAAACCCTCCGTGTTATCAGCTATTGTAAAATATCATTGTACTCACAGAGGCCAGCGTTCGGTTATTGATGCAATGGATATTGCCGGTGGTAAAGGTATTTGCCTTGGCCCATCCAACTTCGTTGCCCGCGCTTATCAGGGCGCACCTATCGCCATTACCGTTGAAGGCGCTAATATTCTGACCCGCAACATGATTATTTATGGTCAAGGAGCTATTCGCTGTCATCCTTATGTACTGGATGAAATGGCCGCGGTTGAAAATAACCGTATTAAAGATTTTGATAAAGCATTGTTTAGCCACCTCGGTCACGTTGCCAGTAACCTGTTACGCAGCTTCTGGCTTGGCCTGACCAATGGCCGCACCAGCAGCACGCCGGTTAATGATGCAACCCGCCGTTATTATCAACAATTAAACCGTCAGAGCGCCAACCTAGCTCTGTTATCAGATGTGGCAATGGGGGTATTAGGTGGCAGCCTGAAACGTCGTGAACGTGTCTCTGCCCGTCTTGGGGATGTTTTGAGTCAAACATATCTGGCTTCAGCGACCTTGAAACGTTATGAAGATGAAGGTCGTCAGAAAGAAGATTTACCGCTGGTACACTGGGCCGTTCAGGATAGCTTGTATCAGGCAGAACAGGCGATAGACAATTTACTGCGTAATTTCCCAAGCCGCCTGGTCGCAGGTCTGATGCGCGTTATTGTCTTCCCATTAGGACGTGTGCATTCAGCGCCATCTGACCATTTAGATCACAAACTGGCGCAGCTCTTACAACAACCTTCAGCTACCCGTGATCGCATCGGTCGTGGTCAGTTCTTGACACCGAGCGAACATAACCCTCACGGACTACTGGAAGAAGCTCTGCACGACATTATTGCCGCAGAACCGATTCATGCCCGTCTGAGCCGCGAAGCTGGCAAACGCCTTGGCTTTACCGGCCTGGATAAACTGGCAGAACGGGCGCTGGTGGAGAGTAAGATTACGCAAGACGAGGCGGCAATTCTAAAACGCGCTGAAGCAAGCCGTCTGCGTTCTATTAATGTCGATGAATTTGAACCGGAGGCGTTGGCTGTTCCTGTTCAGGACAAAAAACCCAAAACGAAAGCGGCCTGATGCTGACGACTGAAAAAGAGTAAAAATTAATCACGGGGCAATATCCTAGGGTATCGTCCCGTATTTTATGACAAGGATATCTCTTCCAATGCTAATAACTCTTCAATCGTTTGACGACGGCGAATCAATTGAGGTTTACCATTAATAAACAGCACTTCGGAGATAAGCGGACGACTATTGTAATTAGAAGACATTGACGCACCATAAGCACCGGTATCATGAAAAACTAGATAATCGCCAACCTGAACAGGTGGCAACATTCTTGGCGCAATCCCACCACCCTCTACCTGTGTGAAAATATCGCCTGATTCACATAACGGACCTGCGACTAATGTTTCCTGCAATGGAAATTGTTCAAGCTGGCGCCCATCAGCAGGCAAAACCGAAATATGGTGATAACTGCCATACATTGCCGGACGCATTAAGTCATTGAATCCCGCATCCACCAGCACATAATGACGGCTACCCATCTGTTTAACAGCCCGAACTTCTGTCATCAAAATGCCGGATTCTGCAACCAAAAATCTTCCTGGTTCAATTTCCAGCTCAACGCTATGACCTAAATGTTGCTCAATTCTTTTACGGGCATCATCCCACAACCCAAAATAGTGAGCGATATCGATCTGTTCATCTCCCTGCCGATAAGGCGTAGATAAACCACCACCGGCTGAAATTGCCTGAATATCTTCACCGCAGAGAATAACTTGTTCAACCATAGCATCGCACACACTCGCAAGGTGTTGATAATCAACACCAGAGCCAATATGCATATGCAAACCAAGCAATTTCAATCCATAGTGCCGTATTTTCTCAATTGCCAGTGGGAGATCCTGATACCAAATACCATGTTTGCTGTTTTCACCACCAGTATTCGTTTTCTGGCTATGACCATGACCAAACCCAGGGTTAATCCGCAACCATACCGGATGCCCTTTTTTACATTGACCAATCTGCTCCAACATATCAATAGAGCCCGCATTCACTGGAATATCCAGTTCGGTTACCTGTTTAAGCGTTGGCACATCTATCAAATCAGCAGTAAAAACGATTTCTGCCATTTCTTGACCTGGACAAAAACCAGCCCGCAAAGCACGCTCAATTTCACCCAGTGAAACTGCATCAACTTTCACACCATATTCACGCATAAGACGCAAAATATGAGTATTAGAGCAAGCTTTCTGCGCAAACCGAATCACATCAAACTGATGTAACATCCTGATTCTTTGGATAATCGTTTCGCTATCATAAACCCACAACGGAGCGCCATAAGTTTCTGGCAGACAGCTCAAATTTTCGGGTATCAGACCAGAATGACTATTGCGGATAAAGGTGTTCATCAGGGTTTCTCTCACAAAATCAGCAGATAACCCATTATTGGCAGTAAAAAACAGGAATAAAAATATCTATTTCGCTATAGTCTATTCATCTGTGATATAGAGTTATCAACTAAAGGAGCTATTTATGCCGGCTTGTTCATGGCGCCATATTGAAATATTCCATGCGGTAATGACGGCAAAAAATCTGACAGAAGCGGCGGTTTTATTACAAACTTCACAACCGACGGTCAGCCGTGAATTAGCACGATTCGAGCATCTGATAAAATTCAAACTGTTTGACCGGGTAAAAGGTCGCCTGCATCCGACAGCCCAAGGATTACGCCTTTTTGAAGAAGTTCAACGCTCTTATTATGGGCTTGAAAGAATAATGAATGCGGCTGACAGTATCCGTAAATTTCAACACGCTCAACTTTCTATTACCTGCCTGCCGGTATTTTCACAATCCTTATTACCTAAAGTTTGTCATAACTTCACCCGCCAATATCCTGAGGCTAATTTAACCATCATTCCACAGGAATCACCGCTATTGGAAGAGTGGCTCTCAGCTCAACGTCATGACCTTGGCCTGACCGAACATTTGCAAACACCACCTGGCACACAAAGAGAAACACTGATCACACTGAATGAAATTTGTGTATTGCCTGTCGCTCATCCGCTCAGTCATAAATCATTACTAATTCCAGAAGATTTCAGTGGACAAAATTTTATCAGCCTTTCGATAACAGACAGCTACCGTCAACTTATTGATGGAATCTTCGCCGAGCACCATATTAACCGCCGCATGATTATGGAAACCCACAGTGCCGCATCAGTATGTGCAATGGTACGGGAAGGCATCGGCGTTTCTATTGTCAACCCACTGACCGTGCTTGATTATCTGGACCACCACGGCGAAACTGAAATATGCGCCCGCCCGTTTAGTATTAACATTCCTTTTACTGTCAGTCTGATCAAACCCATTCACCGCCCTTCTTCCGCCCCAGTCGATACTTTTATTGAACACCTGAAAGCACAAATTGCCCTGTTTCCTCAGAAATTGAAGTCAGCTTTTCAGCATTAACTTTTGCCAGTACGGAGAAGAAGCAAACCATTTCACCAAAAAATCCAGTAATGCCCTGAGCGTTGCCGGCATATTTTGACGACTGGCATAAATACCATAAATACCCATAGCCTGAGGTTGATATTCCGGCAACAACTGAATCAGTTTTCCTGATGCCAGATGAGAAGCAACAGAATAATAAGGTTGCATAGCGATCCCCGCACCTTGCAATGTTGCTTCCATTAAGACAATGGATTCATTGGCGCTCAAAGTGCCGCTAACAGGAACAGAATATTTTTCCCCCTGACGTTCAAACAACCAAAGACTTTTACCAAAGAAGTTATAAGTCATACAGTTATGCAATGCCAGATCAGCGGGCTTATGAGGGATAATTTTTCCTGCCAGATAGGAAGGAGCTGTACAAACAACAGAGTGGCAAGTCGATAACGGTCTGGCAATCAAATTCGGTTCCAGATTATTCGTGATCCGTAACGCCAAATCTACCCGCTCTTCAACTAGGTTGATTGCCTTATTACTCATCTGCATATCAATAGCTATCTGAGGATAAATTTGCATAAACTCAGGAATAGCTACAGACAGTGCGCTCATTGCCAGAGATTGAGAACTGCTTATCCGCAAAAGACCACTGAGCTCCTGGGCAGCGACTGGCTGATGGACCGGTATCTCTTCCGCCAATTGCAACAGCTTACAGCTGCGCTGATAGGCGATCTCTCCCGCTGATGTCAGGCTGATCTTTCTGGTTGTGCGATGTAACAAGCGTACTCCCGCCCATTTCTCCATTTCAGCCAAATAGCGCGACACCATTGCCCGCGACATATCTAACCGTTCCGATGCGGCAATCATGCTGCCTTGTTCTACAATTATAGTGAACACTTGCGCAGCAGTGACTCTATCCATCAATTAGCTCGATTTATGCAACAAATAATTGCCAATTATGCGGTTTTTTCATCGAAAAACGCAACTTATTATGAACCTTGCTACACACAACATCAGGAATTCAATCATGACTCGCAAAACAACATTAAATATTGCGCTAGCAGGTATCCTTTCCTTGGGTACTACTTCTCTGGCACAAGCCACTAGCCTAAAACTGGATATTTTCAATCCAGGTGAAAGAAGCGTATTTCCCGTCTCTTCTGAGCTCATCATCGGTGATAGAGAAGTTGTACTGATCGATGCTCAGTTCCAAAAAAATGACGCTGAAGCACTGGCCAGAAGAATTAAGTATACCGGCAAAAAACTGACAACTATCTACATCAGTCAGTCTGATCCTGATTTCTATTTTGGCCTTGATACACTGACCAAAGCGTTCCCTAACGCAAAAGTCATTGCATCACCAGAAACAATTAAAGCAATCAACCAAACCAAAGACGGCAAATTGGCTCATTGGGGAGGTGTCCTGAAAGAACAGGCACCCAAAAAAGTTATCGTGCCGCAGCCGCTGGAAGGTAACACTTTTACGGTTGATGGTGAAAAGCTGATCGTTGTAGGTCTTGATGGCCCTGCGGCTGATCGCACTTTCGTTTGGATACCAAAACTGAAAGCGGTAGTCGGTGGCGTCACCGTTTCAGGCAACATTCATGTCTGGATGGCAGATACACAGACTAAAGAATCCCGCAAGAATTGGATGCAAACGTTGGATCGTATCAAAAAACTGAAACCTACCATTGTGGTGCCGGGGCATTTCATTGGTAACGCACCAATGACATTGCAATCGGTCAAGTTCACTCAAAAATACCTAACTACTTTTGAGAAAGAATTACCAAAAGCGAAAGATTCAAAAGCGCTGATAGCCGCAATGGAAAAATATTATCCAAAACTTGGAGACAAATCCAGCCTCGAACTGAGCGCCAAAGTGCTGAAAGGCGAAATGAAGTGGCCTCAATAAGCCAATTAACTCTTTTTCAGGAATAAGTAAATATGCCCGGAATGACTCTGCACTATATCTATGATCCCCTATGTGGCTGGTGTTATGGCGTTTCCGCTCTAATACAAGCGGCGCAAGAGGCCACAAATGTGAAAATTAAATTGCATGGCGGCGGAATGCTAACTGGAGATAACAAACGCCAAATAGACAGCGCATGGCGTGATTATATCCTTAGTCAGGATAAACGGATCGCAAGCCTGACCGGGCAAGTTTTCAGTGAACAATATGTCGCACTGTTAAACGATAAATCACTGATGATGGATTCATTACCACCAATATCAGCCATCCTTGCAGCAGAACAGTTGTCTGGTAAAGGTGTCGAAATGTTACTGGCAGTACAAAAAGCGCATTATGTTCGTGGATTAAAAATCAGCGAAACTGAAACATTATTGAATTTAGCAAATGAATTACAGCTTGATTCAGAACAGTTCCAGAAAGAGCTGGCACTGAATAATGAATCAGAAAGTCTCCAACACATCAGGAACAGCCGTGAACTATTGGCAAAAGTTGGCGGCTCCGGTTTCCCTACCTTTATTCAGGAAAATGACAGAAACGAGCTATCTGTCATTTCTCTTGATAAATATCTGGGACAACCAAAACGTTGGCAAGATGCTCTGATTCACTCTCAGTTTTAATACCACAACTGTGACTACTGGCGCCCATACCTTATTCAGCTATCGGGCGCCATCCACCAAACCCATCAATGCCCTGTAAGTTCAAATAAACCATTATGACCGCAGAAATGGCGATATATGGACCAAAAGCAACAGGCGCCCAATAATTTTTCCGTGTTTTCCACACCCATAAACACCCAATAATGCCAAACAGTGAGGATAGGAACATTAATAAAGGAATTGCGCCAACACCCAACCAGGCACTAACCGCCGCCATTAACTTAAAATCACCATACCCTATCCCCTCTTTGTGATTGAGAATTTTGAACAACCAATAGAGCGACCACAAAATCAAATAACCAGCAACCGCGCCTATGACAGATTGTTCAATAGGCACAAAAGTTTGATTTAAATTCAATAATAACCCTAACCATAAAAGTGGATAATTTATTATATCTGGCAATAATTGAATTTTTATATCAATAAAAGAAAGTATAATCAGCATCCAAATAAATATTAAAACAACATATAAATGAAATCCCAATGGAAGATAAATAACAAAAAAAGCAGTTATAAACAGTGTAACTAATTCAACCTGGAAATAACCAAAAGATATTTTCTCATATCCATAAATAACCTCAGGAAATACAGATATCACTTTATTTAAAGTGATCCCCGCCGCCATTCCAATAGAAACAGCCAGAATAATAATCATCATATTAACGCCAGTCAAATGAAATCACTTTAATTTCAATCAATTACATTGAAACATCTTAATTAAAGAATAAAATCAATTCCCATTATATTTTCGACACAACAATATAATAATAAAATCCGCTCTAAAACAACAAAATAAATATAAAACATTCAAATAAGAGATAAATCTGCGAGCAGACTCGCAACATTTATTCAGAGATAAAAACCGGTATCAGAGATAACTTGATAATTGGCTTGAGCCTACCTTATCATAACACCATTATTTATTGCCTTATGTATAGCTATACCCCGCTGGAAGGAAAGAAAAACATGCGTATACCCCGCATTTATCACCCGGAATTACTCTCATCCGACACTGAAATTTATTTGAGTGATGAGGCAGCCAACCATGTCGGGCGTGTACTCAGAATGAGTAACGGTCAACAGTTACAACTGTTTGATGGCAGTAATCAGATCTTCAATGCTGAAATTACCGAAGCCAATAAGAAATCTGTCAAAGCGCACATCAACAATAGTGAGCTTGCCGATAACGAATCACCACTTAATCTGCATCTGGGGCAAGTCATATCCCGCGGAGAGAAAATGGAATTTACCATTCAAAAATCTGTCGAGTTAGGGGTGAATGTTATTACACCTTTAATTTCTGAACGCTGCGGCGTCAAACTAGATGGAGAACGGCTGGCTAAAAAACTTCAGCAATGGCAAAAAATTGCCATTGCTGCCTGTGAGCAATGTTGCCGTAATCGCATACCTGAAATTCGTCCGGTGATGCAACTTGAACACTGGTGTGCAGAAAATGATGGCAGCTTAAAATTAAATTTACATCCACGCGCCAGCCAAAGCATCAACACCCTGCCTTTACCTGTGGAAAAAGTACGCTTACTGATTGGTCCGGAAGGAGGCTTATCAATAGATGAAATTGCTATGACAGCTAATTACCAATTTACTGATATCCTGTTAGGACCACGTGTCTTAAGAACAGAAACGACAGCGCTTACTGCAATTACTGCATTACAAGTGCGTTTCGGAGATTTGGGTTAAGGAGAAAGAATGATCAAACTCGGAATAGTGATGGATCCCATTTCATCCATCAAAATCAAGAAAGACACCAGTTTTGCTATGCTGTTGGAAGCGCAACGCCGCGGCTGGGAACTTCATTATATGGAGATGAGCGATCTCTATCTGCACCAAGGAAAAGCTCACGCACGTACCCGCCTATTGCAAGTAGAAAACAATCCACAGCAATGGTATCAATTCGATAGAGAACAAGATCTGGCACTGGAAACACTGGATGTTATCCTAATGCGTAAAGACCCTCCATTTGATACTGAGTACATTTACGCCACCTATATTCTGGAGCGCGCGGAAGAGAAAGGCACACTTATCGTCAATAAGCCACAAAGCCTGCGCGATTGTAACGAAAAACTCTTCACAGCCTGGTTCCCTGATTTAACACCGGACACATTAGTCACCCGCAATGCTGCTCACCTGCGTACATTCCATCAAAAACACGGTGATGTCATCTTTAAACCATTGGATGGCATGGGTGGCGCATCTATATTCCGCCTGAAAAAAGATGACCCAAATGTCGGCGTAATTATTGAAACCCTGACAGAACACGGCAATCGCTTCTGCATGGCACAAAATTTCTTACCTTCTATAAAAGAAGGCGACAAACGGATATTAATTGTCGATGGTGAACCTGTCCCTTATTGTCTGGCCCGCATTCCAGCCCAGGGTGAAACCCGTGGTAACCTTGCTGCCGGCGGTCGTGGTGAAGCGCGCCCGCTTTCAGAAAGTGACTGGGCTATAGCCAGAGCTGTTGCGCCAACGTTAAAAGAAAAAGGGTTAATTTTTGTTGGACTGGACATTATCGGTGACAGATTGACCGAAATTAATGTCACCAGCCCAACCTGTGCACGCGAGATAGAGGCAGCTTTCCCTGATATTTCAATAACCGGCATGTTGATGAATGCGATTGAAAAACGATTGGAGAAATAAAAAGCTCTTTTCGTTAATTTTCCTGTCAAGGTTTGTCATTTGCACTTTTAGCCCACATACTGTGGGCTAAATAATCCTTAAATAGCCAGGTTAATTACCAAAAACAAAATGAATCTACAGCACCATTTTCTTATCGCCATGCCCACATTATCTGATTCCTACTTCAAACGCTCAGTTGTTTACGTTTGTGAACACAACGAAAACGGAGCAATGGGATTGGTGATAAATAAACCAATAGAACAAATCTCTGTTCGGAAAGTTCTACAAAAACTGAAAATCTCACCAGAAGATCGGGATGAAAGTATCAGCCTAAACAAACCGGTCATGACAGGCGGCCCGCTTGCTGAAGATCATGGTTTTATATTGCATACACCACAACCAGGTTTCAGTTCAAGTATCAAAATTTCCGATGACACAATGATTACCACATCCAAAGATGTACTTGAAACCCTAGGCACGCCACGCCAACCAAAACAGATATTGGTCACGCTGGGGTATGCAAGTTGGGAAAAGGGGCAACTTGAAAAAGAGATAATGGAAAATAGCTGGCTAACCGCAAACGCTGATCCACATATTATTTTCAACTCCCCTATTGCAGATCGCTGGCGTGAAGCCGCATCTTTGCTTGGCATCAATATCTATAATATTGCTCCACAGGCAGGACATGCATAGATGGGTAATCGCACAATAATGG
Source organism: Photorhabdus viridis (assembly GCF_040256935.1). Taxonomy (NCBI): domain Bacteria; kingdom Pseudomonadati; phylum Pseudomonadota; class Gammaproteobacteria; order Enterobacterales; family Morganellaceae; genus Photorhabdus; species Photorhabdus viridis. The sequence goes on along the minus strand of NZ_JBEJZY010000007.1, from coordinate 66,393 downwards.
CTTTCGATTTTGGTACCCGCAGTATTGGCGCGGCTATCGGGCAGGAAATTACGGGTACCGCCAGAGCATTGACCTCGTTTAAAGCCACAGATGGTATCCCCAATTGGCAGCAAATCGAAAAATTACTTAAAGAGTGGCAGCCAGATCTAGTTATTGTTGGCCTTCCCCTCAATATGGATGGCACTGAGCAACTTGTAACAACACAGGCACGTAAATTTGCAAACCGGCTTCATGGCCGGTTTGGTGTGCAAATTGAACTCCAGGATGAACGCCTGACAACGGTTGAAGCCCGCGCTCATCTGTTTGACCGTGGAGGCTACAAAGCGTTAGATAAAGGTAAAGTCGATGCTGCATCCGCTGTTATTATTCTGGAAAGCTGGTTCGAGCAGCACTATTAAGCTATCAACTAACAATAACTGCGGATCAACTAAACTAACAACAGCGATTAACTGTTAACCTCCGTCTGCTCTGCCAATAATCCCTGTAATTTACGCTGCTGCCAGCCTTGCTCATAAGTTTGCATCCCACTGGCAGCACCGGTCTGCATAAGCGTTGTTATTTGATGATTTTTGCCTTCCCGTATCAGATGACTGACCGCCTGATTAACCACCAACACTTCATACACAGCGATCCGTCCTCCATCCTGTGCAGAAACCAATTGCTGCGCTATCACAGCTTTCAAACTCCCTGCAAGCTGACTGCATACCCATCCTTTTTCTTCCGCCGAAAATATATCCACCAGCCGATCAATTGCCTGTACTGCACCTCTGGTATGCAAAGTTGAAAATACCAAATGCCCTGTTTCTGCCGCAGTTAGTGCCAGACGTATTGTCTCCTTATCCCGTAGCTCACCCAACAACAATACATCAGGATCCTGCCGAAGAGCACCTTCCAGCGCTTCCTGATAGCTAGAGGAATCCAATCCGATTTGTCGTTGTTGTATCAAACAATTGCGGCTATGGTGAATAAATTCCACAGGATCTTCCAATGTAATAATGTGCTGACAACAATGACTGTTCAGCATATCCACAATGGCGGTTAAGGTTGTCGATTTCCCGCTGCCTGTCGCGCCGGTCACCAGAATCAATCCACTTTCTTCCCGTAAAATCATTTCCCTGATAATTTCAGGTGCTTTTAGCTGTTCCAGAGTTGGGCACTGAGAGCTAATTAATCGTAGAACGACTGACAACCCCGATTGCTGGCGAAAAATGTTGCCTCTCAATCGTTGGTGGTTTTCTGTCTCCATCGCGAAATCCACATGCCCACAAATTAATAGCTGTCTTAACTGATTTTCTGATAAAAACTGCCTGCTCCACTCTTCCAACAAAGTATTATTTACAGATGGCAGTTGAGTTTGTGAATAAAGCACACCATTTATACGTAATACAGGAGCTTGCCCAACACAAAGATGCAGATCAGAAGCATTATGCTTTACACTAAGGGCCACTAGCTTATCCATATTCATTTTTTAATCTCCTGAGTCACTATGAACAATATTGAACAAAACTTACAAGATGTCAGGACCCATATCGCTGTTGCCGCACAGAAATGCGAACGCTCTCCAGAAGAAATTACTCTGCTTGCAGTCAGTAAAACTAAACCTGTGGAAGATATCGAAAAAGCAATCGTTGCCGGTCAGCGCCAGTTTGGTGAGAATTACGTACAGGAAGGGGTAGAAAAAATTGCTTATTTTGCAAATCGTAATGATTTGATATGGCACTTTATCGGTCCGTTACAGTCTAATAAAAGTCGTCTGGTGGCAGAAAATTTTAACTGGTGCCATACGGTTGACCGCCTGAAAATAGCACAGCGTTTGAGCGAACAACGCCCAGAGGGAATGGAACCGCTGAATATTCTTATTCAAATAAATATCAGTGATGAACAGAGCAAATCAGGTATTCAACTTGCTGAACTCCCCACTCTGGCAGCCGAAGTAAGCAAACTGCCGAATGTGAAGCTGCGTGGTTTAATGGCTATCCCTGCACCGGAGCCCGACTATGAACGCCAGTTGGTGGTTTTCAAGCAAATGGAACAGGCTTTCTTTAACCTGAAAACTCAATATTCTCAAATAGATACCCTTTCAATGGGGATGACTGATGATATGGTTGCCGCCATTAATTGTGGTTCCACATTAGTGCGGATCGGAACGGCAATTTTCGGTGCACGTCAATATCACAATTAACCATATCAATGCTACGAGGTATTTAATGGAAAAACGTAAAATTACTTTTATTGGTGCAGGTAATATGGCTCACGCCATCATTGCCGGATTGGTAAAAGAAGGCTACCCTGCTGAACTGATTAATGTCTGCGCTCCAGGCAATGCTCACCGCGATGTACTGGCAAAAGAGTATGGCGTCAACAGCAGCAGTGATAATATCCGCTGCGCCCAGGAAGCTGATGTTGTTGTTATGGCGGTAAAACCGCAAGTGATGGCAGATGTCTGCCAGCCGCTAAAAGAGCAGGTGGATTTCAGTAATAAATTGGTTTTGTCTATCGCAACAGGAATTTCTGTTGCACGCTTTAAAGTTTTATTACAGGACAAGCTCAACATTATCCGTATCATGCCAAACACCCCAGCATTAGTCGGTCACGGGTTGAGTGGATTATTCGCACCTGAGCAAATCAGTCAGTCTGACCGTGATTTCACTCAAGCATTGATGAACAGCGTCGGTAAAACCCACTGGGTAAAAGATGAAAGCGTCATTAATGATATTATCGCCACAGCAAGTAGCGCCCCCGCTTATTTCTTCCTGTTTATGGAATCAATGCAACAGGAGGCAGAACGCCTAGGTTTTGACAGTGAAACAGCCCGTGAAATCGTTTTGCAAACAGCAACTGGTTCTGCGGCGCTGGCCGCATCAAATGCAGATCTCCCTTTTGCAACCCTGCGCGAGCAGGTAACATCTAAAGGCGGTACCACTGCGGAAGCATTGCGCATTTTTTATGAAGGCAAATTGCCGGAAATCGTATCCAGTGCCATGCAGGCAGCTATTCGCCGCGCACAGGAAATAGAAAAACAATTTTAATTTTATCAAGGCTGCTAAATGCAATTTTTAACTTTTATTCTGTTCACCGTTCTGGATTTATACATCGTTGTTTTATTACTTCGAGTATGGATGCAATGGGCCCGTTGTGATTTTTACAACCCATTTGCCCAGTTTGTCGTGAAAATTACTCAGCCGGTCGTTCGGCCACTGCGCCGTGTGCTCCCGGCTATTGGTCCGCTTGATACCGCTTCCATTGTTATAGCCTATGCTCTGGTACTGCTTAAATTAACCATGCAACTCTGGTTCAGTACCGGAGCGTTTACCTTCCTCACACTTTTCATCCCTATAGGGTTAATTGAACTGCTGACAGCCGCAGGCAAGCTAGTATTTTGGCTGGTGCTGGCGCGTGCTCTGTTAAGCTGGATAAGCCAGGGCCGCAATCCGATTGACTACGCTCTGATGCAACTGACAGAACCACTGATGGCGCCTATCCGCCGTATTATCCCGGCAATGGGTGGCCTTGATTTCTCCGCAATGCTCGTCATTTTGATCCTCTACGCGCTGAACTATCTCCGCGCTGATGTTCTCTCATGGCTGATACAATAAATAAGAATTAAATTGGGTTCAAAATAATGCAAAAAGTTGTTCTGGCAACCGGCAATCCCGGAAAAGTTCGTGAACTGGCGCAATTACTGGCTGATTTTGGTCTGGATATCGTTGCTCAAACTGAATTAGGCGTAGATTCCGCCGAAGAAACTGGCCTGACATTTATTGAAAATGCCATTCTTAAAGCTCGTCACGCGGCACAAATTACCGGCCTGCCAGCGATTGCTGATGATTCCGGTTTATCCGTAGATATCCTTGGCGGCGCTCCTGGCATCTATTCAGCCCGTTATGCGGATGAAAATGCTACCGATCAGCAAAATCTGGCAAAACTGTTGGATACGATGAAAGATATTCCTGATGATCAACGTCAGGCTCAGTTTAACTGTGTACTGGTTTATATGCGCCACGCAACAGATCCGACGCCTCTGGTATTTCATGGGCGCTGGCCGGGGATTATTGCCCGTGAACCTGCCGGTAATGGCGGGTTTGGTTACGATCCCATCTTCTACGTACCGGAATTAGGCTGTACTGCGGCTGAGTTAAGTGGTGAACAAAAAAATGCTGTTTCACACCGAGGTCAAGCACTGAAAATGATGTTGGATACTCTGCGTAATGCTTAAGCTTCCACCACTGAGTCTTTATATCCATATTCCGTGGTGTGTACAAAAGTGTCCTTACTGTGATTTCAACTCACATGCATTGAAAGGTGATGTTCCACATCAGGAATATGTCGGCCATTTATTAGCAGATCTGAAAGCGGATCTGCCAATGGTCAACGGCCGGGAAATCACCACCATCTTTATTGGTGGTGGGACCCCCAGCCTGCTCAGTTCACAAGGGATGCAACAATTACTGGATGGTGTTCGTACTCTCCTGCCAGTATCGCCGCAAGCTGAAATTACTATGGAAGCCAACCCGGGGACAGTGGAAACCGACCGTTTCAGTGGTTATCAGCAAGCCGGCATTAACCGAATATCCATTGGCGTCCAGAGTTTCAGCCCGGATAAACTGGTACGCCTTGGCCGTATTCACGGGCCGGATGAAGCCAAACGGGCTGCACATTTAGCTGCCAGCCTAGAGCTACGCAGTTTTAATCTGGATTTGATGCATGGTTTGCCAAACCAAAGCCTTGATGAAGCACTGGATGACTTGCGTCAGGCAATTGCGTTATCACCACCGCACCTTTCGTGGTATCAACTGACTATTGAGCCGAATACCAGCTTTGGTTCCCGTCCTCCGGTTCTGCCTGACGATGATGCTTTGTGGGATATTTTTTCACAAGGGCATCAATTGCTGACAGCAGCAGGTTATCAGCAATACGAAACTTCTGCTTATGCCAAACCAGGCTATCAATGCCAGCATAATCTCAACTACTGGCGTTTTGGCGATTATCTTGGTATTGGCTGTGGCGCTCATGGAAAAATCACCTTTGAAGATGGCCGTATTCTGCGTACAGTAAAAACCAAACATCCTCGCGGATATATGCAAGGACGCTATCTGGATAAACAGTATCAGGTAGAAAATGAAGATCGGCCATTTGAATTTTTTATGAACCGGTTCCGTTTACTGGAAGCCATGCCAAAACAAGATTTCAGTGATTTCACCGGATTATCGGAAAGTTCAATCCGCAATCAAATTGATCAAGCCTTAGCCGCGGGTTATCTCTCTGAAACAGCAACACATTGGCAAATTACGCAGAAAGGGAAATTGTTCCTGAATTCATTATTGGAACTGTTTATTTAATGCAAAAATTGCCTTCGAAAAATTCCGTTCCACAAATATCATCTTGTGCATAAACTCGATACCGGCACTGGTTTCGAGTTTATTCATAATACATTGCCCCTTACTGAACTTCAGTAGGGGCTCCCCGTTAGACGATAACAACTGAATGCTCAGTGTCTCAATCAATAAAGATAATAAGATAACACCCCAAAAAACCTCCGGTCCCCAACGGTTAGGTAAGTTGATAACACATCATTTTTATCAAAATGACGAGAATAACTATGAATAATCACAAATTAAATAACATATAAGTTACAGTTCAATTAAAGCGTTAACATTAAAATAATAGTTCAATTATCAACAATAAAAACCCACCATGTAAAAAACAAATAAAATAACATTTATTAACTTTCCCTACAAATATATTTGTCCATGTAGATAATAGTTAATATTTATCATTAAGAAACACATTAATTTCAACTTGAAAAAATCAAAAAATACATTTTCCATAAAATTAAATTCATAATTTCTTAATATATGTGAATTACAGCACAATAATATCACTTAAATTACTTCAAATGCGACTATATTTAATTTTCTCTTTGTTATATTTTTATTAACAAGCACAATCACTCTCAAAAATCACTCTTAACTTGAATTGGTATAAAAAATGAATATTGAAAATAAAGAAATGTTATATACTTTATCCAAAGAAGAGCTGGCTAAAGCACTGACTCCGTATTATAAAGACTTTTATGATCAACTTTCCGATTATCAAAAATCAAATATCAGCCTTGACATAGTTGTAAATGATGCTCACAAGAGATTATTCCTTAATAACCTAACTCATCTTCGCATTGATAGAGAATTAAAGCCAATTGAATACGCAGGTGTATCTCCATGTATTCTTGCAATTGGTACGGTTGTTGCTGATGCTTTTGGTCTTGTATTCCAATTTTTAGGTATAAATGAAGCTGAAACTCGTGCAGCCACACGCGCATTATTAAAAGAGTTAGGCCAGGATACTCTACGTGGATTACTTGCTACAATCGAAGACTTTAAAAATGCGACTTCTCTTCTTGATAAAGCGAAGATTATTTGGTCATTAATTTCTGAAATTAAGAATGCTGTAGGTTTTTCTGGAATAATCAAGGCATTAAAGGACTCAATGCATTGGTATGACTGGGTAATTACTGGGGTAACCGCAGCAGCACAATTAACTATATGGTTTGCTACAGATGGAGCCGCATTTATTGCAGAACTAGCTCTGGCTGGTGCGGCTATAGCTACATTGGGGATTGATGCGGCAAACGCAGTTCATGTTTGTTCATAAAACCTTTATTTGTAATCTTATTTAACTATGAAGGAACTTATTATTTATTATAAGTTCCTCCCAATATAAACATCCAGAATTAAACCTAACAATCACCGGTAATATTAACTATCAAACTAACAGCCTATCCCATGAAGGCTACTGGGATAGGCTATAAAACAACATATTATAAAACTTCAATCACTGCTTAAATTCAACTATAGAAAAAACGGCATGATTAAATGGCATCCTCAACAGCTTTAATTTGTGCTGTTAAACTTTCCAAACCACCACCAGATAAATACCACAGATCAGATTTCAGATAAGTAATTTTGCTATTCTTATATGCAGAAGTAGATTTTACTTTATCATCTTCAAATTTCGCTTTATCAAGTTTACCGGCACCAATTGCTTCGCCGCGATCAATAATGAGAATCACATCTGGATTAGCCTGAGCAATCATATCGGAAGTCACCATAATGCGTTTGGTTTTATCCTCACCAACTGGAATAGGCACTTCCGCTTTCTGCGCTTTAACCACATTAAACACGACGCTCTGGTTATTCAGCATTAATTTATCTGCGTTATGCAATAATACTAAAACCTTAGCACCCGAAGCTTTAGCTTTATCCTGAGCTTTAACAATTGTTTTTTCCAATTCAATAATCTGCTCTTTCACTTCATTTTGCTTACTAAACAACTCACCTAATAACTTCAAGTTACTTTCAACTGAAACCAGATAATTTTTACTATCAGTTCCCAGATTAATGGTTGGCGCTATTTTTGACAAACGTTCATAGAAAAGCCCTTGGCGGGCGGTGATAACGATCAGATCAGGTTTAATTTGTGCTAATTCTTCCAAATTCGGCTCTTTTATACCACCTGCATTTTTTACCTCTTTAGGCAAATTATTGCGGAGATATTCAGGCGTATTACCAGTAGGTAATGCAATAACCCGATCTGACAAGCCTAATTTAGCTAATGAATCATAAGTACCGAAATCAAATAAAACAACTTTCTGAGGATTCCTTTTGACATCCGTTTCACCAGAAAGATGTTTCACTGTGATCCTATCTCCAACTAGGGAGGCAACAGCATTTGGAGTGAATACAGCAGATGTCTGACTAAATGCGGAATGGCTTGCAACAACAAATAACGAAGCCAGGACGACAGGAATTATCTTCTTCATATACCGCGCTCCAAGAAAGGATATTAGTAACAATCTGCATTCTAGGTGGCAGGAAAAATATGTCAATATAAATAAGAATCAATTTGAAATTGATTCTTATTTGCAATTATTGGGAATTACTTAATAGAATTCAGTAATTCAATTCGTTGTTGTTCAAGGCCGCTGACTTTACCACAAACCTCTTTACCAAAACGCTGGAAATCTTCTTCCTGAGTTTTCCATTCAGCTTTCAAATTATTCTGCAACCCACCTAAACTGCCAAGCAAAGATTGCAATGCCTGATTATTATCACCATTCAAACTGAATTGTTTATTGCCAATCTCATTAATGCTGTCCTGTAATACTCCACCAAGGCTCTGTTCAATTAAGCTACGGCTCTCTTTTTCAACCTGCTTAATCGCCTGATGATGAAATGCTATACCATCTGAGCGGGTTTCAATAATTCGGTTTATCTGTTTATTAAGCCCTGATTCAAGATCAGACAGCCGGTTACGCATATTACTGTCTTTACCCATAGTATCTACCACCACTTTGTCCAAAGATTTACGGGCAGTTATCAGATGTTTGCTGGTTTCTTGTTGAATCCAAGGTAAATCCTGCCGCAAAGCTCGCTGATAATATTGCGCTTTCCGACGCTGTTCCGTATTTAAGTGCAGATTCTTACCATCACGGATAACTGAACCATCAAGTGAAATCTGGAGATTGCCGCTTGCTCCCACAACCTGAACTGATTGAGAAGTAATAATAATGTCATTCTGTGGATTTACCTGGCATTCATAACCTGCCTGGGCCTGAGCAACAAATAGCAAAGATATAGCAATGATAGTTTTGCGTAACATATTTTCTCCTAAGAAAACCACCTGAGAGTTAAAAAACAGATCGCCCGACACGATCGGCTAACAGTTCTAAGGCAGCACAACCCGCTAAAGAGTTCCCCGATCGATCCAATTCCGGCGACCAAACAGCAACCGTCAATTCTCCCGGCACGACACACACGATACCACCGCCAACGCCCGATTTTCCTGGCATACCAATTCTGAATGCAAATTCACCTGAACCATCATACATACCACAGGTCATCATCAGCGCATTAATCTGCCTGGCCTGACGTGGACTTAAAATCTGTTGTTGAGAACCTATCGTACTCCCCTGATTCGCCAAATAAATGAAACACCTGGCAAGTTCAATACAGTTCATTTTCAAAGCACAATAATGGAAATAAGTTTGCAGTACAGCAAGCACATCGTTATCGAAATTACCAAAAGATTTCATCAGATAGGCAATCGCCGCATTTCGGTGAGAATGTTCCATTTCAGAACGAGCAACTTTGTTGTCGTAACAGATATCAGAGCAACCAGCAAGTTGACGTACAACCTCCAGCATGCGTTGCTTGGGTGCACTCAACCGCGACTGCAACATGTCACACACAATTAACGCCCCCGCGTTAATAAAAGGGTTACGGGGTTTACCTTTTTCCAGTTCTAACTGAACTAATGAATTAAATGGCTGACCGGAAGGCTCCTGTCCGACCCGCTGCCAGATTTCCTGCTCCTGATAACGTGTCATCGCTAAGGTCAGGCTCAATATCTTAGAAATAGACTGAATCGAAAAACGCTTTTCAGCATCTCCGGCATGAAATATCTGCCCATCAATGGTGCAGATAGCTATTGCCAGGTTATCAGCGGGAACCTCCGCCAGTGCAGGAATATAATTTGCCACTTTCCCTTGGCCTATCAGGGGGCGAACTTGTCGTAAAATATCCGACAATAACGTGTTAGAGAACGTTGTACTCACTGACTTTACTCCTGACAGGGGCACCTATTAAAGGTGCCCCTGTTGCTATTCACTCAGGCTATTTTACAGCGATACGTTACTCAATCCCACCAAACATCAAACAGTTCAGAGGTCATGACATCTTCCATACCGCGATCCCTCAGCCATTTCTCAACTAATTGGCGGTGCTCTTCTGTACACATACCAACTTTTTGCAGGCAGATTAAACCTTCCCAATGCAGGTAACCACTGGCATCCAGTGCTAAACCATTAGATTCAATCAACTCATCAATAAATGCATCCACAGTGCTGTCAATAACATCTATAGGTGTATTCGATGGGAAGCTCCATTTAACAGAAAAACCCATTTCTTTGAATTCATCAATATGCATCTTTTTACGCAAACGACGACTGCGGTTTTTAGCCATTACTTAACCCTCTTAAACATGATATCCCACACGCCATGCCCCAACCGCTGACCGCGCAATTCAAATTTCGTTACCGGGCGTGAAGATGGACGCGGAACATAATCACCATTCTCAGACAAATTAAGGTAATTATCTACGCCATTCATCACTTCCAACATATGTTCGGCATATGGCTGCCAATCAGTCGCCATATGGAATACACCACCCACGTTCAACTTACTTTTTATCAGTTCAGCAAATGGCGGCTGGACAATCCTGCGTTTATTATGACGCGCTTTATGCCACGGATCTGGAAAGAAAAGCTGTACCATTTCCAAACTGTTCTCCGGGATCATATTCTCCAGCACTTCAATAGCGTCATGACACATCACCCGCAAGTTACTGATATTCTCGCCTTCAGCAGAAGCCAAGCAAGCACCAACACCAGGTACATGAACTTCAATCCCAAGAAAGTTTTTTTCGGGATTCTGGCTTGCCATAGTGACAAGAGATGCTCCCATGCCAAAACCAATTTCCAATACAATGGGGGCTTCACGCCCAAAAAGTGCCTCCATATCCAGCTTTTCCGCCTGATATTCAACACCCATTTTTGGCCAGAGATCATCAAGTGCTTGTTGCTGACGATTAGTTAACCGGCCTTGACGACGAACAAAACTCCTAACACGGCGCAATGGCCTGCCATTTTCATCAAATTCCGGCGAAATTACGTTATTTATCATGATATTTCTGTCAGTTTTAAAGGCATTTATTCAGGCGCTTATGGCTGCTTTACCGGCAAACCACCTAAAGAGAGCGCATTATCCAAAGATGGGCGATTTTAGCAAGTCCAATAGTGACAAGTACAATGTTAATCCCAGATTGCGCAGTGCCGTGAAAACAAAGTTCCGGTTTACAGCGAAGTAACACTATGTTGCAATCCTGTTCACGAAACACTGATTTTTCCTAAAGATAATTATCCCAATGATGGAAGCAAAACAATTCTCCAAAATGGTACTAGATTGGTACCATCGTTACGGTCGTAAAACCCTGCCCTGGCAACTGGAAAAGACGTCTTATCACGTCTGGCTTTCAGAAGTGATGTTGCAACAAACCCAGGTCGTGACAGTCATTCCCTATTTTCAGCGCTTTATTTCGCGTTTTCCTGATGTCGCTTCACTTGCCGCCGCACCGCTTGATGAAGTTCTTCATTTATGGACCGGTCTTGGTTACTACGCCCGCGCCCGTAATTTGCATAAAGCAGCGCAACAGATTGTGGAACGACATCATGACGAATTCCCAACAACATTTGATGATGTCGTTGCCCTGCCTGGCGTCGGCCGCTCAACCGCCGGTGCAATCCTTTCGCTTTCTCAGGGTAAACATTTCCCAATTCTTGATGGCAATGTTAAGCGAGTATTGGCCCGCTGTTACGCAGTAGAAGGTTGGCCAAGTAAAAAAGAGGTTGAAAGTCACCTCTGGCAAATCAGCGCCAATGTAACGCCAGCAAAAGAAGTGGAATATTTTAATCAAGCAATGATGGATTTAGGGGCAATGGTTTGCACCCGCAGCAAGCCAAAATGTGGAATCTGCCCATTAAATCAGGGGTGTATCGCCTATGCGAACCATAGCTGGACAAAATACCCAGGTAAAAAACCTAAGCAGAGCATTCCTGAGAAAACAGCTTATTTCCTGTTGATGCAAAATGACAACACGGTCTGGCTGGAACAGCGCCCACCAACGGGGATCTGGGGAGGATTATTCGCGTTTCCTCAGTTCGAAAGCCTGGATTTGTTGAATAGCTGGCTGGAACAATCCGGCATTTCTCACAGCAAACATGAGCAACTAAACGCATTCCGCCACACATTTAGCCATTTTCATCTGGATATTGTGCCGATAAAAATAAATATTTTATCTTTTACCGCCTGCATGGATGAAAATAGAGGACTTTGGTATAACTTACAGCAACCCGCGACTGTTGGGCTAGCAGCACCAGTTGAATATCTGTTGCAACAACTGAGCTGAATTCCATACCCGCTATTTTGAGGATTTATTATGAGCAGAACTGTTTTTTGTACTTTCTTACAACGTGAAGCCGAGGGGCTGGATTTTCAGCTTTATCCGGGAGAGTTGGGCAAACGCATTTTCAATGAAATTTCCAAAGAAGCGTGGGGACAGTGGATGAGTAAACAAACCATGCTAATCAATGAGAAAAAACTTAATACCATGAATCTGGAAGATCGTAAATTGCTTGAACAAGAAATGGCTAAATTTCTGTTCGAAGGCCATGATATTCAAATTGACGGATATACTCCACCAGAAAAATAATATTCAGCTTCCATCAGAGCCGCTGGCTCTGATGTTGTATTCAACACCAGATGGCAATGTAAGATGAAAAAACTGTTAACTCTGTTTGTTATTGCCCCACTGCTCGTTTCCTGTACCAATACCAAAGATACCAAATACAACGAAGAATATATAAAAGATACCAATGGTTTTGATATTTTGATGGGCCAATTTGCCCACAACATTGAAAACATTTGGGGGTTGCACGAAGTATTAATTGCAGGCCCAAAAGATTACGTTAAATATACTGATCAATACCAGACCCGCAGCCATATCAATTTTGAGGCAGGCACGATCACTATTGAGACCATTTCTCCGACAGACCCCACAACATATTTGCGCAAGGCCATTATCACCACCTTATTAATGGGTGACGATCCAGGTTCTGTCGATCTCTATTCTGATATTAACGACATTCAGATCAGTAAAGAGCCCTTCCTTTACGGGCAGGTTATGGACAATAACGATCAGCCGATCCGTTGGGAATGGCGGGCAGCACATTTTGCAGATTATTTGCTGACGAATAAATTACAAAAACGCCAAGCTGGTTTACATGTCATCTGGTCTGTCACCATGCAACTGGTACCAAACCATTTGGATAAACGCGCTCATAAATATCTACCACTGATTCGTCAGGCTTCCATTAAATACGGAGTAGACGAATCCCTGATCCTGGCAATTATGCAAATAGAATCCAGTTTTAACCCATATGCCGTCAGCCGCTCTGATGCACTTGGACTGATGCAGGTTGTACAACATACCGCTGGCCGTGATGTCTTTAAGATGAAAGGCAAATCAGGACAACCGAGCCGTAGTTATCTGTTTGATCCAGAAAATAACATTGATGCCGGTACAGCATACTTATCGATATTACAAAACAGTTATCTGGGTGGCATTACTAACGCAACCTCCCGCCGTTATGCGGTGATAACCGCTTACAATGGCGGTGCAGGCAGTGTATTACGGGTATTCTCCAGCGATAAGAAAAAAGCGGCTCAAATCATCAACAGCATGGTACCGGGTGATATTTATGAAACTCTGACAACCAGACACCCATCAGCAGAATCACGCCGCTACCTGATGAAAGTCAATACTGCCCAGAAAAGTTACCATCATTAAAACGTTAGAGCGATAGCATAATAACGGAGAGCCATTTTTCTACTCTCCGTTATTTTTTTGCCTATATTTTTAGCTAATCGAATAATTTCAAAGCACAAATCACTATTTCAAAAGAAATATATTGACGGGTCCTAACGAATACGGTTTAATGCGCCCCGTTGCCCGGATAGCTCAGTCGGTAGAGCAGAGGATTGAAAATCCTCGTGTCGGTGGTTCGATTCCGCCTCCGGGCACCAATTCAAGGTGCGCTTGTTGGGAGATGAGAAAACTCAACGGGCGTTCGATACTGGGACCTAAATGCATCGTTACAGTTGACTTAATCTTGCATAGCTTCGATATAAAGTATAAAGGTCCTAGATTCAGGATATCTGAGAAATCAGATGTCCTTTTTTCGTCTGAGCGCAATACTTACAAGTTCTATTGCAACTGTCAAGCCATCCACACTAAAATCAATGAATTAATTAACACGATGTTGTATGTTGGTTACTCAACTTTCCTCATTGATCAGAAAAAGGTCAATTATGAGAGATTACATCAGTTAAAAAAATTCCCCATCTTGCGACAGGGAATTTGTACAGAAAAAACAAGTCCAGGCAACAGCGAAGAGATTTTGTTTTTATCCGATTAACATTTCGCCTTTTTCTGGCTCAGCATCGATATAAAGCATTAATTCACGCTCCAGCGCACGCCCGGCAGTCTCCAGATTGATATCAATATATTCCATCGTCGTGGCAATACTGCGATGCCCCAGTAATCCGCGCACCATTTGCAAATTACGATCAGGCGCTTTCATCAGTTCAGTTGCCAGGGTATGCCGGAAACGGTGTGGACCCACATCAAATCCACACTCTTTTGATAAGCGCCTAAAGAATGATTTTATCGTCTGTAACTGGTCGGTTTCACTTCCTCTGTCTATTTTGGCGGTAAAATAGTTCACACAGAACAGAGGATCACTCAGTTTTGCCCCATCCGGCGGCATCCCCTTCTCCGACGTGACGGTCATGACAGTAGAAAGGATCTCATCAACAGACCTTACGGCTGATGAAACAATTTCAGTCATCGTGTTATCTTCCTGCCGTCTCTGAGAGGGCAGAACACTGTCCATTGTTGTTGATAAAGGCGTAGCAGAAACATCAGGACTTTTTGAGGCAATAATTTGCGGTGATGCAACCGAGACAGAGAATATTGCCGGCGCCCCGGCTTGACTCAGGGCTTCTGTGATTATCTGACTTATCGCGTCATCTTCCTTCATCTCACCAGAGAGAAGACAAAACAGCGAAGAGAAGGCATCAGGTATAGACGCCAGCCAGGTCAACGCCTTAGCCGGCAACAACCGCCCGGCGAGTAACCCCCCGAAATGACAGGCAACCATCGTCTCCACTGGGGGAGTTTTGAACCGGAAACGATACGGCATCTGCGGCACAGCCAACCCAGGATACCAGGGTTGCCCTTCGTCCAGTTCCCCGTCAAACTGGGCTAAAACAGGTAAAAAATGAAATAACGCAGCGTAAAACACCACCGTGTTCCACATCACACTTTGCTCTGCCTGCGTTTCAGGGATCACCCCCGGCGGTAACATCTGCCCTTTCGCCAGACGTACCGCAAACACAGTACATTGCAGAGTCACATCAATCAAGCCGCCCTGATGGGCATAAGGTCCCTGCGGTGCTGCCGGAACACGATTAATCTCCTCTTTTTTCCCAAAACCCTAATACATCCTCTGGCAGGGACAAGGCAAAACTCTTTTCCCGGGAATAAAAATTAATCAATGAAAACCGTACGCAATAATTCAAACGTTTCCAATGCAATCACGGGTAAACGAAGCGGGTATCCGGTTCTTTCGTTGAATCAGTCATGATAAATACAAAAAGCAAGAATTTTATTCAAAAATGGATCATGCAAGAAAGGGTTAAAGAGGAAAATAGAGTGTGTCCGGTGCATCTGGGAAGCACTATTGATTCAAACCAAAAGTGTCAGCGATAAACAAAATAACCTCAATCGATTTACTTTTCATCTCCGTCCTGTTGGATAAAAACTCCGGCTCAAGAGCCGGAATTGGCTTAATTCAGTGTCTCAAACCGTTTGCACCTCATACTGCTTACGATTTTTCCTGAGACGACACGGCCAGTTTTCCAGCCAGTGTACCGGGGTATACATGACCCGATGACGTTCATTTGTCAGCGCATTACCTACCACCACCTCCCCGGGTATCCCCAACAGAGAAAGCTGGATATACGCCATGGAAGCGGCTACGACGTCCATATCAACGCAGGATACCCACATATGCCGGGCAGGGACATAGCCTGAGGTTTTCAATTCTTCCGCCACCGCAATAACCATACAACCCGCGCCACAGGCAGGCTCGTACAAGGTGAAAAAGGGGTGTTTCTCTAAAAATTGTCGCAGGTCACTCAATTGCATGTTTGCCATCACCCGGCTAATATGCCAAGGTGTGAAGAATTGTTTCAGGTGCTTGCTACCCAAATTCATCTCCATGAAAATGCCGCCAAGAAAATCGTGGGGTTCACGTTCCAATACCGTTATGACATGCACAAGCAGTTGAGACAACCGCGTCACATCTTCCAGTTTATAATGTTTTATGATTTGCAAATACTGTTGCTCCAGCTCACTGTCCGGGCAAACAGCATTATGCAGACTGATTGCCGCACACTGCACAAAATCACCAAATACCCGGTCGCGCTGATGATAACGCGCTGTTTCATTCAATAAAGCCATAAACGCTTTTTTGTGATTAATCAATACAGACAAAACGTGTTCCTGAGAAAAGGGGGGAACACGCCCCCTCAGAGGACATATTCCCCCAATGGGTAAATCGCCGACGTCATATCCGCCGGCAGTAGCGTTATCAGACACTCAGGTAAACCTGAACCTGTTTTTTATGTCAATTCACCACAAGGAATTTCCCTGCGGGATAACATTGTCAGCGCACTCACATCCGTCATATGAAATATTGCCGAGAATGTAGGCCGGCCCGATCACTTTACGGATACCGTCTTCCTCACCAAATTCCAGTTCATCAAAGCTGCCAGCTTCCCACTGCCCATTCTGGTATTTGTCGTAACCACAAAAGCCACAGACATCCTCAAAATAATGGGTAATATGGCAGTGATATTGCCTGGATAAAGGCACCATGATTTTTTCATACCTTGGCTCCCAGGGTGCTGTATCAAAATTCCCGGTCAGACTACCATCATCATTGTACTTCCAGGCTATGTCATAACCTCGCGGCCGTGCCATATCGTACAATCGGAAATACAACTCATGAGTCGTTTCGTGATCCCTTAATAATCCACCGCAAAATCCATTGATTTCACTTTATTGGGTATCACAACACGTTATCCACGGTGACCATTCAGTCATTTATCGGGTGAGTAAAATACCGGATGACCGATGTAACAGGTTATAACATGGGCTGAAAGGCCCCATATCCTGTAAAGGAGTGAACTTTGTGAACTATTCATCTTTTCCAAACTATTGAAATAGTGAGGGCAAAAAATGCGGATAATCATCGGGACTCTCTGAAATCGAATATATGTTTGTAGCTATACTCTCAGTAAAAAAATCATTACTTGTATTGGGTTATTGTCTATGTACTCTATTTAGAGGAATTTATTTATGGGTTTTTGGGATAGAGGATTCATAGTTTAGGATTTAGGGCGATCGGCTAGTAGGAGCATTTTAATCGGACGGCGTACCACTGTTGAGGTTTCAGAATTTATTATCAAGAAATGGTTGGGCCTGCGTAGCAAATATAGTCGAATAGTGGTGTAGTATGAGTTTCCCCTTGATAAATGCGAATTCAGTCGTAGTTCGTTACTTGGAGCAAATAATTAAAATGTGATGAATTAGGAGTAAGTATGCAAACAAAGAATAATTTTTTTTACTTTAAGGAAATTGTGAAACTAGCTACACCAATTTTAAGTGTACGCATTCTCTATATCGCTGTGGGTTTTATCGGTATGTTGTTTATTGCTCATCTTGGCAAGCAAGAGTTGGCTGCTAGTGCACTAGTAGCTGCATTGAGTAGCACTATAATGGTTGTTACCATGTCGCCGTTGCTAGCGGTCGGTATCACTGTTAGTCGTTGTTATGGACAGTATAAGCTTCGCGAAATTGGCATGGAAATCCGGCAGGCTTGGTTAATTAGTATTGTTCTCGGTGTTATTAGTTCGTTTGTCTTCTGGAACTTAACGAAATTTCTAGTATGGATGCATCAGCCTATTGAGTTAGTGCCGCTGATTGATCCTTATTTTCGCGCAATGGCATGGAGTGTAATTCCTTCTTTACTATTGGCAAGTTGTCATCAGATGTTTTTTCCTATTAAGAAAGGATATCTTGTCGTGGTATTAAGCGCACTGAATTTGGGTTTCACGATATTGCTTGGCTATGCTTTAATTTATGGTTACGCTGGTTTGCCTACATTGGGAATGGCTGGCTGGGCCTATAGTATATCAATTGCTAACTGGACTCTCGCGATTGGTGTTTTTATTTATTTATACTTTGCTAAAAGTTTTACTAATTACCATTTGTTTGATTTCAGGGTACTATGGGATCCAGCACGATTGGTGGCTTTTTTTCACATTGGTTTTCCTATTACAATACAGTTTGCCAGCGAACTACTGATTTTTAGTGCGATTAACATTATGGTCGGTTGGCTCGGTGTGGGTGCTTTGAGTGTTCAACAGATATTGATCCAGTGTTCCACCGTTGCTCTAATGATTCCTATGGGAATAGGACAGGCTTGTACGATTTTGGTCAGTTATACGGTTGGCAATGGTGAATATAATCTGATAAGGAAGATTGGTCATGTCGGTCTGGTGCTGGTACTCAGCTGCATGATAGCTATCGCAATTGTATATTTGCTAAATCCACTTGCTATTATCGGTTTGTATATCAATCTGGGGGCAGAGGAAAATGCGGCCCTTATAGGGGTGGCGAAGGTCATGCTGGCTATCGTTGCTTTTTCTCAAATTGCTGATGCTGTGCGTAACTTACTGATGGCAGTATTACGTGGTTTGAGAGACGTCTGGTATCCGATGTGGGTTAATATGGGATTGCTCTGGATATTCGGCTTTCCTTTTTCTTATTTGCTGGCTTTTCCTTTAAAACAAGGCCAGCAAGGTATTAATCTTGGCCTCCTTATTACATTTTTACTCGGGGCAATTCTGATGATGATGCGGTTTTTTCGTAAAACTGCCGATGTGGCGCATAGCAAAACACCCAGCAAATCGTTTAATAATTAACCTACCCTATGGTTAAGCCGTCACTAACCTATCCATTTCTAAGCGGGAGATATTCAGTGGCGGTTTGTTCTCTTTGAAACAATAAACGATTAGCTCTTCTAACACATTCAACATGAATCCCTGTAGGCTACGGTGCCGTGAGTATTCTATCTGAGAAATATTCTTTAACTGATCATTGATGGTTTCTATGATGAAACGCTTTGATAACATCACCTTATCCTGCACTGAGAGCGCTTTTGCCTTCATGTTACTGCGCGTATCCGTTATCAATGTCACGCCTGTTGCGTTTAAATCATCAAACAGAGCCTGACAGAGGTATTCTTACTGTCTCCGTAAAGCGTTCCTGTTAATCCCCTAACTCACGGACAGGCTCCCGATCATCGACATTACCCGGAGTGAGTTTGACTGACACAATTTCTCCTTGATGATTGACTATCAGAGGCAGCTTAAAACCGAAAAACCATCCTATTGACCCTTTTCCTCGTTTCGCTATGCCGTCAAAATAGCTGCAAAACTGAGGAGACGACGCCCAGGAACCGGGTATAGATGAGCAGAGTGGAATGAATACACGGCAAAAATCATCGACATCGCAGAAGAGTTCAACTAGTTTATCCATGCCTGTTCCTGATAAGATCGCTTTTTTCTGGGTCGAAAATTCTGCTCTTGGAACAGGCAGTTAGTTCCATTTTTTTATCCAAAGTTCAGGTTATTTTAGCTCTTCATTAATGGCCTGCCGAACAATCAACTTTGCGGCCCAACTCGTTAAGTTGATGATTTCATCATTTTCTAAACCAAAAGTATCTTTCAGAATAGTCATAGATTCTGTACCATATAAAACTGAAATCAACATAATAATCTTATGTATTGTGTCATCTTTAAGCTGACCTTTTAGAGGCGCTAACGCCGTAGAAAGTGTCTCTTTACGGTTACTTTTTTTCTTCAAAACAGGTCGTTTGTGGTTATCCTCACCGGATAAAGATTCTTGCCAGCGTAACTGAGAAATGCGTAAAGCATCCCTCATCAGTGCCTCATTGGCTTCTATTTCTTCATAACCCCATCTTAATAATTTCTCAATATTGTCCTCTGCATCATCGCCCATAGGGGGGATAACGAATGATCCAATGACTTGTTTTACAACATATTCGACAAAATCACTGTGGGTTGAAAAGTAGCTGCGCAACGTGGCCTTCGCATATTCAGCTTCATTAGCAATCTCTTCAGGAGACGGAAATTTTTTTTCTCGATATAACTTCAGAGCTGAATGAGTGATACGTCCCAGAGTACGACGCCGGACTGGTGACAAATTTTCTTCATCAAACAGGATCATTTAACCCCCTTAAAGTTTTAACCATATAGCATTCACAATAAAAAATATCACTAATGATAAAAAATAACTTGCATGTTGTAAAATATTACAATAGGTTTACATTCGTCTTTGAACTAGGTATACCACATAGGGTGAACACTATGACGCGATTTGTGGTTGTCGTTGGCACAGCAGACACAAAACTGGACGAGCTGGTCTGGTTGAAATATTGTTTATACCTCGCAGGAGTTGATTCAATCATTATTGATGTGTTTACATCAATTCCTGGGAAAAATTATCAGAATAAAAAGATAGATATTCATTCACTTCCGGTGGCTGAGTATCATCCCTCTGGCGCTGACACTGTTTTTTGTGACGTGCGGAATAAAGCGATAACCGTGATGTTTGTCGCCCTCACGAATTTCCTGAACAGCTCAATCGACGATATCGCGGGGATGATTGGTATCGGCGGAACAACGCTGATCACTCCGGCTATGCAAAGCCTGCCGATCGGTTTACCTAAAATCATGGTATCAGCGATGATGTCAGGGAATGTCTCGGCCTACGTTAGGGCCAGCGATATTGCCATGCTTTATACGGTAACCGATCTCAACGGACTCAACCGTATTTCTCGTTCAGCCTTGTCTAATGCTGCAAATATGATGGTTGGTTCTGTCAATTATTTTACGCCATTGGCTGATATTCATAAACCCGCTTTAGGGTTGACGATGTTTGGTGTGACAACTCCGTGCATTAATCAGACTAACATTAAAGATTATTTGGTTGTTGTTCGGATTATTACCTGTGAGTTAAGTTTGATTATTGAACCTAAATTAATAAAAAATAAAGTGTTTAAACAAGCTGAAAGCATTTTTTAATATGAAATCCCTTTAATGAAATTTACGATTTTTTATTCTAATTAAAATAAAAAACTGTCTTTACTGTTGATCATCAATGAAATAAAAATATCCATTTAACAATAAGGGTTTTAATGATTTGATATGTCAGATAATCAGAAAGAAATCTTAAAACGGCTCAGGCGAGATCCATTGATGAAACCAACGGAATTAGCCGATATTTTTTGGATTGGACATTCATGCACTTCAGGGCATAAAGACATTGTTCACTTTGAACAAAGATGCTCAGCTTTAGTCTTGTCCTTAAAATTCACCAATAATTCCAGCTTATCTCATAATAAAGTAAAAAACTTTTTGGAATCAAAATGAAAATTATTTTGGCAGGGTAATAACGCAAAACATTACTTGCAACAGTAATGGGCATGAATGACAAGGACGTTTTTTAGTAATAGTAATTTGACAAATAACTAGGAATCATGGTCCTGTGTTCATGGACATTGGTAAGAAACTTTTTGCCGATGTGTCTGTTATTAGCCTTTTCATGGCGGTTCTGGCGGGAGAAATTTTGGTTTTGCTTGCCGGAAATGAACACTGATTCATGCATCCTATTTGAATAGCCACCATAAATCGATTAGGGGAAGTAAACAGAGATGATAACGGCTCAAAATGACTGGCATCCGGCAGATATTATTGCTGCATTACGTAAACGTGGCACAACACTTGCCGCATTATCAAGGGAATCAGGACTGAGTTCATCAACACTATCTAATGCATTAATACGCCGGTGGCCTAAAGGGGAGAGGATTATTGCGGACAGACTAGGAGTACATCCTTCAGAAATTTGGCCCAGTCGATATTTTAACAAGAATGGGGATCCCATTAAGTGAAATTTTCGAAATTATTTGAATAACAGCACTAACGATAATAGTCGATATGCTATCCAGTCCTAATTTAAATCCACTATTATTTTTGTGTATTCAGAGGGGATGCTATAAGAAAACAGGTTTCATTAGATCAATGATATGCATATATCAGTTCTGGCAACTTCTTTATATGAGGTGTTCCTTGAAAAAGTAGCTAAAGAATTTTTATAACCCTTATCGGGTTTTATTACATTGGTGTGTGATATAAATCAAGAAATTTATCGTACTCTTGTCGCGTATAATGAGGAAAAAGATATTTATGTTATTAATAATCCAGGGTTGGTTAAAACTCTTTTAAAAATTCATATGAGAAAATTGTAAATATAATTTAAGCGCTACCTTTGAACCTTCATTTATATCTCTTAATCAAGGTCGGTAGCGCTTTCTTTGGTAATGACTCTAATTTATTGATAGTGATGAATATTCAAATACTCCCGCTCCCTCTATGTAAGCGGCGCATTCAGACCGTATTAACGGTGGCTAAGAAGCGAGATCGACCCGTTCATGCATCCGGTTTGCAGGCCAGTCCGCGATATGACTGATGACATGGCGTAGCCAGACCTCAGGATCCAATTTATTTAACCAACAAGTACCGATAAGACTGTACAGAAGGTCGCTCGTTCGCCACCTTTGTCAGCGCCTGCAAAGAACCAGATAGTATTGACCTTTTATCATCACTTTAATTTTCTTGGTCGAAAACTCTGTTTTTCGAACAGGCATTTAGTTCAATTTTTTTATTCAGAACTCAAGTTATGTCTAATCTCATCAGAAGATTGGTGACAAAAGTTATCGGCACCAAAAGAAACTTTTACCGGGCCTCATGCCCGGTTTACCCTTATGTTAAAAAATGGTCTTCTGATTACTTTAACTCCTCATTAATGGCCTGCCGAACAATCAACTTTGCGGCCCAACTCGTTAAATTGATGATTTCATCATTTTCTAAACCAAAAGTATCTTTCAGAATAGTCATAGCCTCTGTACCATATAAAACTGAAATCAACATAATAATCTTATGTATTGTGTCATCTTTAAGCTGACCTTTTAGAGGCGCTAACGCCGTAGAAAGTGTCTCTTTACGGTTACTTTTTTTCTTCAAAACAGGTCGTTTGTGGTTATCCTCACCGGATAAAGATTCCTGCCAGCGTAACTGAGAAATGCGTAAAGCATCCCTCATCAGTGCCTCATTGGCTTCTATTTCTTCATAACCCCATCTTAATAATTTCTCAATATTGTCCTCTGCATCATCGCCCATAGGGGGGATAACGAATGATCCAATGACTTGTTTTACAACATATTCGACAAAATCACTGTGGGTTGAAAAGTAGCTGCGCAACGTGGCCTTCGCATATTCAGCTTCATTAGCAATCTCTTCAGGAGACGGAAATTTTTTTTCTCGATATAACTTCAGAGCTGAATGCGTGATACGTTCCAGGGTACGACGCCGGACTGGCGACAGATTTTCTTCATCAAACAGGATCATTTAACCCCCTTAAAATTTTAACCGTATAGCATTAACAGTAATAAATATCACTAATGATAAAAAATAACTTGCATGTTGTAAAATATTACAATAGGTTTACATTAGTCTTTGAACTAAGTATGCCACATGGGGTGAACACTATGACGCGATTTGTGGTTGTCGTTGGCACAGCAGACACAAAACTGGACGAGCTGGTCTGGTTGAAATGTTGTTTACACCTCGCAGGAGTTAATTCAATCATCATTGATGTGTCTACATCAATTCCTGGGAAAAATCATCAGAATAAAAAGATAGATATTCATTCACTTCAGGTGGCTGAGTATCATCCCGCTGGTGCTGATCCCGTTTTTTGTGGCGTACGGAATAAGGCGATAACAGCAATGTCTGTCGCCCTCACGAATTTCCTGAACAGCTCAATCGACGATATCGCGGGAGTGATTGGTATCGGAGGCTCAGGCGGAACAGCACTGATTACTCCTGCTATGCAAAGCCTGCCGATCGGGTTGCCTAAAATCATGGTATCAACGATGGCGTCAGGGAATGTTTCAGCCTACGTTAGGGACAGCGATATTGCCATGCTTTATACGGTAACCGATCTCAACGGACTAAACCGTATTTCTCGTTCAGTCTTGTCTAATGCTGCAAACATGATGGCCGGCTCTGTCAATTACTTTACGCCATTGGCTGATATTCATAAACCCGCTTTAGGGTTGACGATGTTTGGTATAACGACTCCATGCATTAATCAGCTCACTACTGAGTTAAATGCTCAATACGATTGCCTAGCTTTTCATGCTACCGGCAATGGTGGAACAAGCATGGAGAAATTGGCTAAGGACGGCAAATTGGTTTGTGTTTTAGATATTACATTAACAGAAATTTCCGATCTGTTATTTGGGGGGGTTTTGGGTTGTCCTGACACACGTTTAGATGTCATTGCAAAAAAAAGCATTCCGTGGATCGGCAGTGCTGGTGCTTTGGACATAGTTAACTTTGGTGCAAAAGACACGATCCCAGAACGCTACAGCAACAGGCTGTTTTTTGAGCATAACTCTCAGGTGACATTGATGCGAACGACACCTGAAGAAAACTATCAGCTTGGTATCTGGATAGGGAACAAGCTTAATAAGTGTCATGGACCTATTCGATTCATTATTCCGGAAGGCGGATTCTCTGCGCTAGATTGCCCTGAACAACCTTTTTATTTACCTGCATCAACACAGGCTTTCTGTCATGGACTAAAAAAAACAATAAAACAAACAAAATTGCGAAAAGTTATAAAAACACCTTTTCACATAAATTCACCACAATTTTGTACTCTTGTAATACAACAACTCAAGGAAATTATAGAACACCAGGGAATCTCTTATGAAGAAAAAATATAATCAGATTATTGAAACTCTAAAACAAAAAGTCGAACGTAACGAAACTATTATTGGGGCGAGTGCAGGTAGTGGTCTTTCGGCGCGTTGCGAGGAAGCAGGAGGGGCAGACCTCATTATCGTATATAATTCTGGACGCTTCAGAATGGCTGGCAGAGGATCATTAGCCGGATTAATGCCATACGGTAATGCAAATGAAATTGTCAGAGAAATGGGTAATGAAATATTGCCGATAATTAAGGAAACACCTGTATTGGCGGGTGTCTGCGGTACTGATCCATTCTGTAATTTATCTCTTTTCCTGGACGAACTGAAAGCACAAGGTTT
The DNA here is from genome assembly GCF_040256935.1 of Photorhabdus viridis. Taxonomy (NCBI): domain Bacteria; kingdom Pseudomonadati; phylum Pseudomonadota; class Gammaproteobacteria; order Enterobacterales; family Morganellaceae; genus Photorhabdus; species Photorhabdus viridis. The sequence goes on along the minus strand of NZ_JBEJZY010000007.1, from coordinate 41,393 downwards.
TGCTGGTATTCAGAACTTCCCAACAGTAGGACTTATTGATGGAAAGTTCAGAAAAAACCTGGAAGAAACAGGCATGGGCTATGCACTGGAGGTGAAGCTAATCCGCCTGGCGCATGAAAAAGGAATGATTACCACTCCTTATGTTTTCAATGAAAAAGAGGCTGAGGCTATGGCACAAGCAGGTGCTGATATCATCGTCGTACATCTGGGGCTAACCACTGGCGGTGATATTAGTGCTAATACATCATATGATCTGAAATCTTGTATACCAATCATTAACGCTTGTGCTTCGGCAGCTAAAACTATCCGAAATGACATTATTACTTTATGTCACGGCGGCCCAATTTTGGAACCGGAGGATGTCGCCTATATTATGGCTCATTGTCCCAATTGTCATGGATTCTATGGTGCTAGTTCAATGGAGCGTTTGCCAACAGAACAAGCCATCAAACACACCATCCAGAAATTTAAAGAAATTAATCGGGGTTAGTAAGAATTATACTTAAGCTATGCGGAAACTTAGTACTGCAACCGTAATATCTGTTACGGTATGACGACGCATTGTTTTCTTTTCCTCAAAAATACGGGAAGATGCCCAATATGCTATCCCCAGCCAACACATGCCTGTCTGGCTCCCTATTTCATCCTGCCAGTCCGCAACAACCCAGTCTCGCTTGTCTTCGAGGCTTACTCAGCAATATTAGCGAAAAAATGGCTGAACAAAAGCCCCAGCCGCATCACGCTAAGTTGCTGATCAGGGGCAGTCAGCAAACTGCTGGAGCCGCTGTATAAGACACTGCGTCGGTATGCCGGGAAAAGTGCACGGTGACGACATCCCGGTACCACCTCAGGCCCTGGGAAGGGGAAAAATCGACCCGATGAGTATCGACAATATCGAATACCCTGTCGGCGATAATTTATGCCTTTAAACCGGAAAACCATCCAAAAATTTTCCGGTTTCATTTGAAAAAACTATTTTATTTCGTTTTTCAAAGCCCTACGGTGACATTCACCACTCGCTTTTTCATGCAAAGTAAACAACATCGGTAATAAAGAACTCAACGCCTCTAGGCTATGCCCGAGCTGACACAAACTCTCTGGCGTAAATTCATGGATGTTATTACTGGCAAACGACAACATTGAGTCACCAAGAAAAGTTACACCATGACACATGCCCATAGTATTTTCTTTGGATGATTCAATTAACTGACACAGTACAGTATCGCTAATACATGAAAAATCCAGTGATGCAATTGCATCCGACATGGCAGACCATAAGATATCCAGATCAGGTATATTACTGTCGTCGAGGATGTCTGGGATGCTACTGTGCATAATATTGCTTCTCAATTGATTTAGAAAAAATTAAAACCAAAGAAAAGTCTGTAAGCAAGGTATGTGCTTCGGTTTCTACATTAGATTGCGCGTTAAGTGTATAACGCTTTGAGTATGAGGATATGTTACTATTCCTATTAGCCATAGCATTAGCTCTAATAATGTTGTGGTCAGACGCTCTGATTGTGTTGCTTCACTTTCAGAGCGTTGCTTTTATGGCTCCTATAGCAGCCACCATATTTTTTCTCTTCGAGATCAATATCCCTTCCTTCTTTTCTGATAACGGGAAGGCCAGATTTCATCAGGCTTCTGTCCCAATGCATTCGCAATGATTGTCTCACCTTTGTGCCAAGGACGCTGTAAGGCATTGGATAATGTTGACGATGCCAGTCCAGCTTCCCGAGAAACGGCAGCCAATGACGTTCCTTTCTTCCTTAATGCAGCAATAATATCGGCCGGGTGCCAATCTTTTTTCTCCACAAGAATTCTCCAAGCAGGTATAACTATTTAATAACATTGTAAAACAAAAAGTAACTTCGCTGCTTTAAGCTCTGCTAATGGTATGTTTTACTTCAATCTATATTTCAATTACTCTAAAAAGATATCAGTGCAGATAATCCTTGGAGGATCATTCACTGCTGTAGATTATCGTTCTATAAATAGAAATTCATTCGTAAAAAGGAAAATATGAACAATAAGACTAACGAAGCTACTTTCCTTGAAGAAGGAAAAGAAACCTTTAAAAACAGGTTAAAACAGCTTCTTAAAGGAAGGAGTCTTCGAGCTGCTTCAACAGAATGGCAAATACCTTATTCGACGTTAAATAACTACTTTGATAAAAAGACACTACCATCTCTATATGTAGCTCAGAAAATCGCTAGAATAGAAGGTGTTTCTTTGGAATAGCTAGCTTCTGGGACTCCGAATGAAAAACCTACTGATGATTCCCAAAGAGACGACACAGGCTATGGATATGATGAACTAAAAACAGCATGGTCCCTCATTTTAGATTCTCTTGATGTCAAAGAAGCAAAGACATTAATTAATTTAATGCATCGAAAAGGTATTGAAGGGATATTAACCATGATCCATGAAAAGCAAGATATCGAAGAACTTATTGATAAGCTTAAAATTAGATCAAATTTGAAACAAGCAATCAAAGTAGCTCTTGATGGGAATGAATCAACAGATAAAGAAATTTTGCGTTACATTACTACCCTGATAAGTCAAGAAAAAAATTAAACACCGTCAATTAGTGATCATAATAGTGTAGAGCTAAGCACAAGGTATAGAATGACGATACCTTTCAATTCTCGCTTAATCAGGCTAAATAGCCAATTAAGAATGCAGTACATTTAAGAAGCAGCACGGAGAAATGAGTGTGCGAGTATTAAAACAATTGGATAGAACACCCAAAGAATAATTACCAACCTAGCAAGCTAACGAAAAAAGCAGCACTCAACGATAACAGGACGCTTTGTTAACGTACCTGTACGTTCAGCCAGATCAAAAGCAGCCTTAGCTCGACGCATGCCTTCAATTTTGCGCTCTTTTACGGACATTTGCTTAAGTTCAGAAATTCGGCGTTTTGATTGCATAACCTTCCCCTATCATCATTTAGTACTATAGTTATAAAAATCAAAAATCTGTGTTTTTCTGATGCTCACGATGCTGAGAAACCGCATGACTTAAAGCTTTCTTATGAATGTACCTTCTGTTGAGACAAATAAAGATGTGCAATTTATAGTACTAACAAATACCAGTAAATAGGATTTCCGTATATTAATTTTTGCCTTTCTAATTAAAAAAACGAGAAAACCCCTGTTGATTTCTCAACAGGGGTTTATCCCGAATATCTTTCGGCATCAGCAGCATGATTTCCATCATCTGCGACCCTAGCACGTTGCTAGCGGCAATAGCCGCGATCAGCAGAGGGGATGCTACAGCAACAAACAGATAGCGTCAAGCATCCTGCTGCTAAAACAACAGCCTGTAATGAATCACAAAGAATGGAAAAGAGGCAAGTGAAAAGTATAGATGAAATACCATAATCATTATTATATTATTTTAAATCATGTGAGAAAAGGATATGAATTACAATGACCGTCAAAAGTGTTCTAATGTCAATATCAGAAAGACGTATATCAACTTACAAAAGAGGCTTTAACACAGAAAATGAAGCTGAATGTTTAGGAGTCTATATATGGAATAAAAGGCTCTGCGCCACTTTCTTTCCTGTATTACAACTTTTAGAAGTTTCGCTAAGAAACAGTTTATACTATGGTCACTTAGCATATCAACGGCAAAAACTTATAGATAGTGGGCTTCCCCCTGCCGCTGCTGAAATGGCAATAGACAGAAACTGGATTCAACATTTCTATTTAAATACAGAAGATAACAAATTTATAAAAAGCCGTGAGGCAGTGGAAAATGCCATTTCTTCTATCCAAGAAGAAAAAAGAAAAGTAACTCCGGATGAATTGATTGCAAAGCTTACATTTGGTGTATGGAGTAACATTTGCTCCAATCATCATAAATCTGATAAACAGGGGTCCCTTAAAATATGGCCGGAAATGATAGATTTTGCATTCCCAGGTGAAAAAGTGACTTTCAAGCATATAACCAACGACATAAAAAAACTTAATTCTCTTCGTAATAGAATCGCTCATCATGAGCCTATATGGCATAATAGGAAAAGTTTTTCAGTTGAAGGTCACATTAATACAGTACTCAATAGTTTTAAGATGTGCTTGAACTTAATTAAGTATATTAATCCCTCTAATCTCAAAACAATTGTTATTATGGAAAGTATAGAGCAAATAACCCAACTGTGTAAAAAGGAAACTATTGAGAGATTCAAACAGGCAGCCAAAGATTTTGATCAAGTACATCCAGTAGATATAGAAGCTTGGTATAATAAAAACATTGCAGAGACAAGATTGGATGGTGTAATTGTAAAGGTTGAAGGTAAAGTGGTTTCAATAAAAGCATTTAAACATCCAAGTAATCTATTTGTTCTCGATGCCCATGGAAATCATGAAAAGAATTTACCTCACGAAATAGGTATCAACGTGAATTTCGAGCCAGACAATACAAGTGGCACATGGGTTGCAAAAAATGTTAGAAGAAAATAACAACGGCCTTTTAAAGCTAAGTAAAAAGGCAGAAATATAATAACAAACTTTATATTTTACATTTAACTGAAGTAGCTAGGCTGGCCATTTTTTTGCCACATACAGAAGAAATGCTTGCCGCCGCTTGGCTATATGTACAGTAGAGGACACAAGCATAGTATGTCAAAATCTCAAACGAGAATTCAGTGATATAGTAGCTACATATATAGAAATGCTGACGACTCTAGTAATAACAATGGTGATAACAGAATTATCCAGAAGAATAATGATTTATTACATTCATCTAAATCAGTACCAAAATCAAAAGCTATAAAATTAACTGACCTCATTGACAATCCTGATTCGACTGTAAATCATTATCCTAGATTCGTACTAGTATATTCAACTGAGAAGTCTCTAGATTATTTAAAGATAAGGATTTTATTTTAAATAACAATAACAAAAAAACCTTATCAAAACTATTAACAAACTTTCTTTTTATGATTCCAAGTTTATAGAACGCTACAACAAACTGAGTGAAAAATGTAATAAAGGTTATTCGATTAAATTAAATATCTCCTGTTTCCTACAAAATTCCAGACAAAAATACTGACAGGTGTCCCTGATAGTTTCGCAAAGAAATACTCTTTTCGATGCATCAACCCGCCAGAAAGTTAAAAATATGACTACTCACCTTATTCGTTAAAAAAGCGTTATACACAGTTACACCGCTGATGTTGGTTCGCCCCCCCAGCTCACCAACCGCTTCCATTCACCCGACCCTTTGATGGGGTCAGGTGAATGAGCTTTATCAGCCGTGCAAATGTGCATAACACACAACTCGTTTTACGATTCATACCATAGACGCCGCTTAAATTTTTGGCTAACCTAACCAAGAAATAATTATGTTATTTATGAATACCATCTCAACAAGAGGTTACTCAATGACTGACAATCATAACACACAACGTACAATGCGTGCTCAGATTCGGGGAGCAAAAGTTGCTGGAATTTATCTCAACTTATGCCAACGTTTACGTACCTGGGATGCAAATTGTGTTACTAAAGCCCACAAACATAATCTCCCTACATGGGTAGGGCATTTGCCCATTTACTTACTTGCTGCCAGTCTGGCGACCACTTTGCTGATGGGTACATTAATGGTAGTTGGGGTTATTATGCTAATATTTGGAATAATCCTAGGTTTTTCACTGAATAAAGGTGTAATTGATAAAAAACTTACAGATGAACAAGGTTACGGAAATCAATATCGTGATGGTCCCTATGGGTGGGGCTGGTATGATGCAACCGGTTATATTGATGTCGACAATAAAGATGAATAGTTCATAAAGGAAGGGATTCCCCTCCTTAATATAATTATGTTACCTACTTATTCTATCTCCTAATTTCCCACCCGATTTCTGAATATCAGCAGAACCATTTTTCGTTGCATTTGTTACTGCGTCACCCATTTTAATTCCCGCCCACGACAACGCTCCCATCCACAATGCCGGCAACACAATAAACATCGCTCCCATCACAAAACTCATAATGATATCGTCTGTACTATTCTGAAAACCGGCCATATTCCATCGGCTGTGCGTATCCGAACCGTACAATGCCTCCAATAACCAGCTGTCCAACCAACGTGCCAATTCCCACCAGAATGTCAAAAAATTCAGCGCAAACACAATAAAAGTCAGTGTAACGACCGTTTTATATTCGTAGACAAATACGATAATCAACGGTAATATGATAGTCACCGCCATCAATATAACAGCCTGCACCATCGGTAAAGCCTGGCGCATTGCATCAAACGCCGGAAATGCCGCCAAGCTTCCCAACGACACCCCGCCCAATGAGGCTATCCGGCCCACCGAATTCATCAGAGTAAAATCCGCGTTACCGCCGTAACCGGCATAGACATGTCCCCCTTGAGATGTGGTCAAGCTCTCTGGACTCACCAGACGCCATATCACCGCTTCTTTGTATTCTGACGTCTCTTTGCCCATCAGTTTCAATGCTGCTGAGAGCCGAAACCACATGCCTGGCTCAACCTTAGCCATCACCTGTTTTTCCAATCCTACTTGACTGTCTGACCACCATTCTTTGCAGGTCGGATATCCCCCCTGTCCCGTATTAGCAAAACCATCATCACGGTGCGGTTTCCAGGGAAAATCCGAACGAGGCGTTTTTGACTGAAGCACATCATAATAACCCGCACTATTCAGAAACGTTTTTGACCCTAACCATTCAATATCCCGTAATACCACTTCATCCAGGGTTCTTCCCTCGTCCCGGCGTTTCCACTGATACAATGCCAGCGCATAACAGTCATGGGTGAAATCCTGTAATATCTGAGCCAGTGCCGGATTATTAATCTGCGTATGCTGGACCTCAAAACGCAGTTGCCTCAGGTCGGGGCGGCAGGGAAGAGAAGCTATTGCGGCCTGAGTGACCCCTTTGGAAATCTGATGAACCAGTATCCACCAAACCGGAGCCGCCGCCGTTTTACCGTCAAGCGACGATATCACGGACGCATAACCCGTTTCAGCCGGTTTCGGTGTCCAAGTACCACAACTTTTTGCCCGCGAGTCATCATACGTAATGGTACTCAGACTCACATTGACCAACGGCACACAGCAAGCAATCATCACCAGAAAAGCGCCATACAAAGTGTTTTCAATCCGGGTTACTGAGAGCATGCCCTTATTCCCTTCATCCTCCCCTTCTTCCCGGACTTTCAGCCAGATACCTATCATTTTGAATGTCAACGGCAGCACAAATAACCCGGTGGCCAGCAGCACATTCCACAAGCCGTTATTCACTATCCAGCCCAGCAGGGTCAGAAAATATTCCAGATAGCTGTAAGTTGTCATGACTGCTCTCCGGAGACGAAGAACATGGCATACTCACAACATCCCACAAATCCCAGCGAAATTAGCGCAATCCGTTTCAGAGCCGCTTTCTGTGTTAACGGCAATGGGGATCGCCAAAGCTGCCACATGAAACAGGCAATCACACTGTACATGGCCAAGCGCCAGGCCAGCCAGCCGTAACGGGTCGTGTACATCCAATGTTGTAAGGCATTGAACTGAGACGGATACGCCAAGCCAACTGCGGCAACAAGTAACATGCCCCCCATCATCAACGTGACGATTAACCCCCGCCTGAAATGCCGTTTCAGTCCCACTATCAACCTCTGTTTAGTGCCAGCAGGTACCCGAATTTCACTTTGCTCAGACATCATTATTGCCCTTCACGCCCTTTCGGCGGCACGGACAAGGTGTGAATACGGCTGTCGGTATTATCGGTGGATTGCCGTTGCAGATTCATTTCAACCCGATGTTGTTCACGCTCAAGCGTGGTCAGTGCGGTATTTTGTGCAATCGCCCGGCGCAACTCCATTTCATTCTTCAGGGCAGTAATTTCTCTGTCCAGTGTCGCAATGCGACGATCACTCTCTGCCATCGCCTGCGCCTGAGCGGCGGCATTCGGTTCTGCCTGGCCGGTCATCAACATTCGCCGCATAGTGAGCGCAGTCTCAATGGTGTCGGCCATCGCCAACTCACTGGCCAACCGACTCACCAGCGCACCACTGTCCGGATCACGTTTCAGGGCCTGGATAACCCCACGAGTCACCGTCAGGCTACCTGTTTTGAGTTTTGCCAGATTGGCTATGGTAGACGCATTTTCCCCGCTGACCAGTTTCATCAATTGCTCAATGTTGGTCCTGGTAGCCTCTTCCAGCATCGGTGCAAACCCCGTCCCAGCGACACTTGCACCCGGCTGGTCTTTGGTACCCCCACTGGTACACTGACGACTGTCAGTACAGGTACGAACCGAACGATCACCTAACACCCTGACGACCGCGTCTGCGGCTTCTTCACTGTTCTTGAATTTCTGGCAAGCAGCGCCATTACATTGTGTGCGGCTGACATTGGCATGGCTATTCGCCGGCAGGTTGTTCATCATATTGAAGCCGGCTTTTGCCAGATCCCGGATAGGCTGAATCGCTTTCTGTCCTTTTCCTCCCCGTTTTTCACCTCCAATCCAATTTGAACCTTGTGTACCGTCCGCAACCTCCATTTTTTGTGTCGTGCCAACCGCATCACCATTACCGGTATTCACCAGCGTTTTGTATTCCTCCATCAACGCCGCTTTAGTCCATTTACTGCTATCCGAAAAATCCATCATACGCTGTGACATGTTCTGGCAACTCAGTTGTGATTTGTCGAACGCAATACCTGCCTGTAACACCCCGTTGGTCAGCATTTCATATAATCCCGGATTAGCACGCTGGATAACCATTGCCGGCAAACTGGCTACGGCCCCAGTAGCCCCCTGTACCACTTCGCCCATCAGGTTTTTAAACCCCGAAGTCAGGCCATTAAGCTGATTCCCTACCGTCGTTTTTAAATCAAAGTGACCGCACATCAGGTCACTGCTCCAACCGAGGTTTAATCCGCCCAGATGTTGCAGATGACTGCGGGTCGCCGGCTGCGATATCACTGATCCGCCACCTATGTTGTAAAACAGTTTGTCTGATACCGCCCCATTCAGGCTTTTCCCGTAACCTATCGGGCTGTCAGCAATGGCAAAACCTGCCGCCTGAACAACAGGAGTACGCATAAACGCCAGTGCTATCAACACAGGCAAAAATAATCGTTGTCTCATCCCATGATCCCAGTCTCAAAAATCGGTACTGTAGAGAAAAGTCTGTCCACGCCACTGACAACAACTGTAGGGTTGCCACAATGCAAAGACATAATTCCCGTCCTTTGCCGCTTCCCCGCTGTTATCCGGAAAAACAGCACAAGATGCGCTCATTTTCGGCGCTAAACGTTGCCATTGATGATTTTGGCTACCCGTATTCTCAACGACTTCGCCGGGTGGCCAGTAACCCTGTTTACGGTTCCCTTGCAGGGGTTGATAAACATGCCCCTGCCCGGTACGGGTGATAATGTCTGCTACCCGTTGCGCTACTACCGCAGCCGCTTTATTATCATCCTGTTGTGTCACAAACCCGCTTCGCGGATAAATATTGCCCCACATATTGCCCCGAAACGAATCCCCCAGCTCACGTTTACCAGGAATAAGCGCCTCGGGATAAAACGACTCTGGCACACCGGACCGCCAAACCAGGCTGTCCAGCGTACTCAAAAAGTAAGGCATAAAAGGCGTGGCGGCACTTTTACACGCATACCCCGAAATTTTCCCGCCCATCATGGCAGTTGCCGGATGCCCAATCGCATCGGCATATTTAAAATACAGATTGTTTTTTCGGTTGCCTGGGATTTTCAGCTGATGATTACCGCCCCCCACGGCTATCCCGGAAAGTGCTCTCGTTACGGTATTTTCCACGCCGTCAACAGTCTGGCTGACCAGAGACATTTCTCTCCAGGGATTACCGCCAGGCGCGTTATAGACGGAAACCACGGCCTGAGGAATAAAATGCGCAACTTTTATCGAGGTCTGCACTTTGCACCCCCAGGGAGAACACAGCAGCCAGTAACAAATACCTTTTATCCGCCAACTGATGCACGATACCGACGCGGCACTGGCCACAATCTGAGCCGTATTCACACTGGCAACGGCCACGGGCGCCAGAACAACCGTTAGCATCAGGACCATACCGAACTTTTTCAGCCGGGAATGCCATGTTAATGACGATAAATCCGAAGATTTCATGGCTGGTTTTCCTGCTGATAGGTATCCCAAAGTAACCGGGCCTGTCTGATGTCTGTCGTACCGTACCCAACATAATCATCATCAAAAACCACTGCTGGGAACTTCTTAAGGCCCAACGTCCAGGCATTCAGTAACCCCTGATAAGCCTGACCGATATGTCGCTCCTGTTGATGCCACGATGGAGACTGCAAAATCTGACGGGCCTGCTTGACTGCCTGTTGAGGATCAGCAGACAGCTTACTGAATAACTGTGATTGCAACTGCTCTGGCTTATCTAGGTACACAACTTGGACGTTTTGATCAGCATTGAGCAGTGGATGGCTTGTGTCGGTATATATCACTGTGCTGGCAAACACGGATACCGGCATTAACAACAGCAAAAGCATCCAAAATACCCAGATATTCATAGCCTATACTCCTGCATGGCTAAGAGATATTCATCACGCACATCTGTCACCTCCCCGGATATCAGACCACGGGCACGGTCCAGCCTGCGCGCCACAACAAAAGCGGCATCCAATTCGCTGCAATGAAGCACTTTCATAATCGCCCTGCGTTCTGCCTTTTCCTCTTTCTCCGTCATACCCAGCGCCAGATAGACACTGGGCGGCACCACCCGAAACAACGCCTCCACTTTTTTCGACAACACCACGCCTTCGGTGTAACAACCCGGGAGTTTGCTGGCTGACAGCAACACCGATTTTTGTTCTTCAGACAGCTTTTTAAAACGCGCTATCTGTTCGACTTCATCCGGCGGCATTGTCAGACACAACCACCACTCCGCCATATTCAGCATTTTCTCCGCACTATCCGGATAGTCCGCCAAACTCTGAGTAGCCAGCCACAACCAGGTGCCCAGTTTGCGCCACATCTTGACCACTTTGGTCATGTAGGGCGACAACAGCGGATTAGTGGTCAGTATATGCGCCTCATCCACCACAAAATTAATTTCCCGGTCCTCAAACTGGTCACGCTCCGCCATATTGTTGATGGTATTGACCAGAGACACCATCGCCAGCGACATCTGGGCACCATACCCTTCGCGCGCCAACGTACCGAGGTCAATCAGCGTCACATCGGCTTCTGGCCACGGAGTTCCCGGACGATTAAACAATTCCCCCTCAAAACCACTGGTGAACATTGACATCGCCCCCGCCATCTCTTCGGCACGGGCACGACGCTGTTCGGTACGTAATGATCGCCCCTGTTCATCCCGCCGGCTGTCCCGGGCAATCACAGACAATGCCTTTTGCAGATCTTCCGCTATCATCTGTCGGCCATTGTCAACACTCGCTTTTGCCGCCATCATGATAGCTTCGCGGATCATGCCCCGATCCGCCCGCGTCAGACGCTCTTCCTCCTTCTTCTCCCCGCCGGTGATCATCATGCGGGCCGCAATTTCCATTTCACCCAGAATATCGCGCTGCTCATCGTCCCCGTCGTCTTCAATTTCCCCTGCCGGCTTTTCACCCGCCAAATCCAGCTGAGAAGATGCCATTTGAAGCAATTAGTGAGCATCGGCAAACAGCGCCAGACTGACACCACAGCCCGGTTTGATGCTGATTTTGTTGACACTCAGCTCCAGACGTTGACAGTAATCAGCAAACAATCCAAAACTGTTACCCGCTTCCGCCACAAATAACCGGGGACGGTGCACCGCCATCAGCTGCGATAAACTCACACAAAGCGTAGCCGACTTCCCCGCACCGGTCGGCCCGAACAGCAACAAATGCGCATTCTGGGTACGGTCATGTTTATTTTGCGGATCAAAGGTCAGCACATCGCCGCCCCGGTTAAAAAAGCTAAGACCCGGGTTACCGGTGCCGGTCGCCCGCCCTGTCACTGGCAACAACCCAGCCACATGCTGCACCCAAGTCAACCGGGTATACCAGTAATACTTGTCTCGTTGCGGGTTAAAACACATCGGTAAGGCACGCAGATAACCGTTTAACGGCACGACGTCGCATTCGGGTTTAACCGGCTGCAACCCCGAGACCAACAGGGTGGCGGCCAGTTGCTGATGCCGACGGTTCAAATCGTCAACATCAGCCCCCTGTAACAGAAAGGTCAGTGCAGAACGGCACAGTTTATGTCTCAGCCCCAGATGCGCCTTAGCTTCTTTTACGTCTGCACGCACTCGCCCTGATTCAGTATTTTCTCCCATTGCATTTTTTGACAATCGGTCTAAATCCCGCTCCAGTGTATCCTGCGCCTGTATGACAATGGTCAATGAAACAAGAGTACCTGACGGTAATAAATCCATCAGCGCATTGATATGTTCACCCCGGACCATTTCACCGGTCAGCGTTCCCGGTTCTGGAGGGCGACGCAGCCGTTCAACCGGTACCGCCCGATGAGCAATATTATCAAACCACCAGACACCGTTTTTCACGTCAGAACGCGGCGGGGTAAACCACAAGGTTTCCGTGAAATCATTATCTGGCTTCCACTCACCAGCCTGTGGGGTTGCATAACTAGCCGCCTGATACAACGTCGTTTTATCTATCCAATCTGGAGCGGGATTGAATAACCGCAGTAACCAGTGATGAACCTGTTCACCATCTTGTCGTTCACACAAAATGCCGGCGCTGGCCAGCGAGGCCGTCAGTCGGTTACAGACCTGATTAAGCAACGCCGCCGGTGACAGAGCATCCTTCTGGCCTGCCGGGACCCAGCGATAAACGACCATTCGGGTACGGCGTTGCTGCCCTCTCCAAGGTTGACCAGTGACCAATGTGTCGTTAAACAGACCTTCAGGCCGGGCAATACCCCGCAAATGTCGTTCAGTCTCAGCCAGCCACGTTTCGGTAAAGGCTGTGCCCTGTGCCCAGGGCTTGATATATTGACGAAGCTGCGTCAACGATGACGACGAGTCATCTTCATCCTGACAAAAAAATTGCACCACCCAGGGAGAAATATCCTCTTCCTCCAGGCTGTCCTGCAACGCATCCTCCACCTGGTCACGGATCTCTTCCAGACGGGCAGCAGGGCGTCCTTCTGTCGAGACCGGAGAGACGGTATAAACCGCCCCGACTGACAGACCGTCATCCAGCAACAGACACTTTTCCTCGTCCAGGTATTCTGCCCAGGGCAAATAATCAATGATAGACGGTGAAGGGTTATACAGTGCCGCTTCATCAACGTGCGTCATTTTGCCGGGCCGCTTTACAGGTTCACGCCCGATCACGCAGGAAGAAGGCGATAGGTTGTCCGCTTTACGCAGGCGGACTTTATTTAACCACGTCCACATCACAATGCCACCGTCCGCTCACCCGGCAGGGCATACTGCACCTGACTGTAAAACGAAAACACCGTGCTGTATCCCGGCACAGGCGAATTTCCCGCCACCAAATGGGGAAAGAGATACATCACCATGTCCGGATTGGGTAGCCGTGGGAAGGTTTGACTGATTTCATTTTCCTGTGTACGACTATAACTTTCAGCATAGTCAGTCGAAATTTGCTGCTCCTGTTCATTGAGCCCCCGGCGCAGCACCTGACGGGCTTCCAGCGTGATCTGTGACGACGCGGCCTTTCCCTGCCACAATGCCAGCATAGTCTGATCTCCCGATGGCAACATGTCCTCTTTGGACGTGCTGCAACCGGTCAGGAGCGTCGTCACTACGAGCAGGCAAACCCAACAACCTGATTTCAATCTGACGCTGCACATACCGGCTCCACAGATATTCACTTTCTCAGTCCAGCCCATCGCTGTTCTCCTGTTCCAGGCTAAAGGGGTATTTCACCTTGCGCCCCTGTGTGTCGTAATCAATGGGGATTTGTTGGGTAATATGTACCGCCACGCTGGCTCCCGGCGGCACGTAGACGGCATCAAAGGTTTGGCCGTAACGGGCTTTGACCCATTCCGACACGGCTTTAAATCCTCCGGCAGCAGCTTGCCCCAAAACCGCTTTACCGGCATCCCCGGTCAGTGATGACGTCGCGCCGCCATAACCGTTAGTCTGGGTGGTAAGCTGGCTCTGTGACAGCACATCACCGGCTGCTGTACCCGAAATAATCGCCCCTTCCACGTCCGGCAGTTCAATGCCGTTGGCAGTCAGGTTATCTTTACCTATCAGTACCTTAAAAGGATACGGGTCAGTGACTTTGTCATTCACCGGCACCCGGCCTAATAATGCGGTCATCGCCTGGCTGCCGACCAGCGTCGTATTTTCGGGCAGGGTATAAACGGGCCGGATAGCCTCGTTTGTATCACCCTCGGTAATGGCTCGCTGATTTTTAGTCATACCGTCATATTCCACTTTCTGACGGCGCAATGTATTTAAACGGAGATAAACCATAGCATTACCCTAAATCTGCGTAGATATATACATCAACAGAGTGACGAAAAAGAGTAACGATTACAGTGAATAATTGTTTATCTGATTTTAGAAATTTTTGGTACTTGAATTTAAGGTTAAAACAGAGCTATAAACATCCTGGCTCACTTAAAATAAGCGGGTTGATAATTGATATTTTCTAATATCACCACTGAACACAACTATTACCTGCTTGAGATGGATGTAACCGTCTGGTTCTTGGACGACAGGAGCACTATCCGGTCAACAGTGGCTCAGACCGAACGGCAACGGAGACTGGAACAAACCAACGAAGGGCGAATCGAAGCCAAGGGCGTCAGGTTCCGTCTATAAACCGACAACAGGTTTTGGTAATGAAAGATGAGGGATTTGGGGCTTCTGAGATTGCCAGGCAACTGGATATTAACCGCTTCACCGTCTACAAAATACTGAAAGAAACAAGATAATCATGACATCAGAACTACAGATTTACACTTCGTTACTCACCGATGTAAAGTAACGGATCCGTGGGGGTCAGTTCAGAGCCGCTCAGTCCGTCAATGCTGAACTAATCCAGATGTACTGGGACATCGGTCACATGCTCCATGAACGTCAGGAGCAACAGGGGTGGGGAGCGGGGATCATCCCGAAGCTGTCACGGGATATTGTTAATGAATTGCCAGAGGTCAAAGGCTTCTCAGAAAGGAACCTGAAGCGCATGCTACGTTTCTACCGGGAGTACGCCTTGCCACACATGGAGCAACAAGGTTCCGGAAAGCCCGTATCGACAATTGTGCCACAACCTGTGGCACAATTGCCGTGGGGTCATAACATTCTGCTGATTGAGAGGATAAAGGATCAAACCGAGCGATTCTGGTATGCAGAACAGACTCAGATACAAGGATGGAGCCGAGACTCCCTGCTTCATATGATCAAAAGCAATGCCTATGCCCGGCAGGGCTCGGTTGTCAGCAACTTCAAGAACCGGTTACCCGTATCTCAATCGGAGCTGGTACAGCAGACCCTGAAGGATCCCTATGTTTTCGATTTCCTCACCCTATCGGAACCCTTCAAAGAACGTGAGCTGGAAACGGAGCTGCTCAAACACCTTGAAAAATTCCTACTTGAACTCGGCGAGGGATTTGCTTTTGTGGGGCGGCAATATCGTATTACCGTAAGCGAACAAGATTATCACATTGACCTACTTTTTTATCATCTGACTTTGAGGGCTTTCGTTGTGATCGAGCTGAAACGAGGAGAATTCAAGCCTGAACATGCCGGTAAGATGAATTTCTATTGTTCGGTGGTCGATGAAAAGCTACGACATTCCACTGATCAGCCCACCATAGGTTTGATTTTGTGCCAGACCAAAGACCGGATACTGGCCGAATATGCCTTGCGCGGTATTCAAAAACCAATTGGCGTTTCGGATTATGAGTTAACCCGTACATTGCCAGAGGACTTAAAATCCAGCTTGCCAAGCATTGAGGAATTGGAAGCAGAACTCAGTCATAATGATGAAAACACCCCTAGCAAATGAAAGGGTTTTCCCCTCAATTTGGTTACTGTATCCATCTTCCGTGTCATTATGAAGAGTAACCAATATACTGCTAAGAAAATGTTATAACCGTTGGCCTCATATTGGAGGCCATCTCTCTCAGCGACATAAAAGCATAAAATCATTCTTACTATTATTAAAGAGGTACTTGAAACGTTTTACCAACCAATCCACATCATACTGCTTTTATCTCAAAGATATTTCTTAAAAGTACTTATCATCACGGTAATAGCAACCCCTAATAGAAGAGCTACAGGCAACAAGAGTAAATTAGGATACACAGCCGATGGCTAGGAGAGATACAACAAACAGGGTACACAAAACTCCGGTTTCACAAACCGTTTGGCATGATGATAAACAAAACTCGACTCATAAGCGGCACCATAACGTCGCAAGTCACGTCGGCCTAGTCCTTCAACGACAGCAATGCCTATAACCATTACAAACAATGGCAAAGACAACACCAAAATAGTCAACCGGATAATAAAGGTTATCGTCACATACACCGTTGCCAGCAGGTATTTCCGCAGATTTTGCGCCAACCATACACTTCCGTCGTTCAACTCTTGCGCTATCTCATAGTGGCTCCGAGCTTGTACTGTATGTTGTTGGTTAATCCAGTCCAGTGCACCACTGTCTACAAACACCCACTGATAACTCCATTTTAACCCGATACTGAGCGTAGTCGCGGGCTCTGATAACAGTAAGCTGCGGGTAAATTCTTTAGACAACCAACCGCTTTCCGTGGGCATCACTTGTTGGCTGTGCCTTTCGCCCTGTTCCGGCCAGAAAAAGGCTATCCCAAGGTATTCAACAACCAAACTAAAAAACAACGATACCAGCAAAAAGCCAATGAGCATCCATGGCATATCCCACAGAACCGTTTTTAACGGACCTGATTTTTTCGGTGGCATCTGCGGCGATCTAGCTTTCTGTTGCGTCATCGTCAGCTTCCTCATCAGGCGTCAGCACTGCTGGATTTAATATCACATCCAGGTCAGCCTGACTGCCACCTGGCATTGAGCCCGCTGACCACCAGGATTCACTGGTACGGTAATGTTTACGCATATCATCAGCGATTTTTTGCAGACTTGCCGGCATCAGGTTATCATCATCGGCTGCTGGCAGCGGCATACGGATCTTCCATAACCGTCCCCCTTCAAGCAGAGCAAATGCCTGACCTTTCGGCAAGTTAATCACTTCGGCAGGCGTAATTAACGGTGTTCTGATCGTGCTAACCCGATCCTGGGTATTAGAGGTAAAATGACCGCCTTGCTCTGGACTGGAAATATTGGTAATCCCGGAGACCAAAGTTTTAGTGTACACTTCCACCTCTGGCAACTGGCGGGTTAGCAGCTCGGCGGTATTATTTTCCCTGACCCGCAGCATAACCAGGGTATTAAAATTTCCTGTTACCTGTGCCGCTTTAGCACTACTGCCAATGCGTGCTTCAATATCAGACAAGGTCTGGGTGTAAGCGGTTACCTCTATCCCGGAACCACCCCCTTTGTTAATCAGCGGAATAAATTCATCGCCCATTAGCTCATTGAATTCATCACAATGTAAGCTAATGGGGAGTTTTCTCGTTTTACCTTCTGGCAAGCCATCATCCAGACCAAATTTGTAGATGTGACCCGCAACGGAAACCAAGTCTGCGAACATGGAATTGCCTACTGCCGAAGCCACTTCGGCATCCGATAAAGCATCCAGCCCCACATAGACGATACCTTTCTTACGTATGACCTGTTGCCAGTCAAAGATGGGACGCTGATCGTTCATATCCGTGTAATCCGGTGCCAGCAGTGCAGCTGTTTTCCCCGTGGTCAGCTTTTCTAATAATGGCAACAGGGATGCCACAATTTTGTCAAAATAGGTGCGATCATAGCGAACCGCACTGCGCAACCCGTCCAGTATCGGATCGTAGAGTTTTTTCCCCGCGTCCGAGCTTAGTGCCATTTCAATCGCCCAGATTTTCACTGCATTCGTCTGCCCCTGTATATTGCGTGGCAAATCGTCTTCCGTCAGCAGACCCAGACTTTTCTCCACCTGCTCCCACAATACAGGCAGGCATTGCCTGATAATTTTTTCAGCATAAGTTTCATACAGTTCACCAATATTGGTGACATAACGTAATATCAGGGTGTAATCTGGTCGCTGCCCCAGAGCCACCAAAGCACGAGTAACGATATTGACAAAACGCCCAACAGCATTGTAGCGAGCACTAATATCCGGCCAGCCCAGATGAAACACCTGGAACTCATCTTCCCGCCCGACACGATGCGCTTCCGCCCACATGCGTTTGAGCAGATCTGCATCCCCTTTCGGATCAAACACAATCGTGATATTACCCCGCCGGATATCCTGCGTGATGAGTAACTCTGCCAGCCGGGTCTTACCAACACGGGTTGTACCGAGGACCAACATGTGCCCGACCCGCTCACGCAAATCCATTGATACATTGACTTCATCCGGTTCAATGCAATGCTGGATTGCCCCCCACCGGCGGCAATGGCCTCACCGGGTTCCACGGGGAATCACGTTGCGTCAGACGACATAAGGAAGGCAATGGGTACTCAAACCGCCGTTCAAATGCCCTCGCTAATTGATAATACCGGGAAGGTTGAACATAACGTTCGACTTCCGGGCGCAGGGTATCCAGAAATCGTTGTGTATGTTTTTGTTGCCAAAGAAACCCTTTCCCCAGAAACAATCTCTGATGACTGACGGGCACCTGGTGGCTGGCCATCACATAACGGGGCAATCGTCGGATATTGCGCCGGTAGTTCAGTATACGTAACCCCTGTCCGAATCGGAGACCTGATAACACGCCAAAACCTGCCGCCATGACATAACTGACCGATGGTGACAATGCCACAGCCCACGGCGCTGCGATACAGACACCAGCAGCAACCGCCGAAACAACAGCGGTATTCAGCTCAACAGCCGGACGTAACCGCGCTTCAATCACATAGCGATCGCTCATCTAGCCCGCCATAACACCACAATTGCCAGCAACAATCCCAACAAAAGCACCGGGAAACTGTGTGGCAACATCAGTTCGGATAATATAGGATGACGGGGCCACATCAACGCACCTGCTGGGTTAAGCCAGTATCGGTAATCAACACTGGATAATGCTGTAAGCGCAAACGACGAGCCAAATCACTGCCGGAAGCGGGGGCTAATACCAATCCCTCTGCAAGCTGACGCAGTTCATCCAGTTGTGCTTTATCCCGCACACTAACCAGCAACCCCACCGCCTGCTTTTTCCGAAGGCCAACCAAATTTTTCTTCAACCACTGTTTTGACAGGGCATCATCCCCAATCATGAACAACGCCCCCACTCCCGGCAATTGCAACGGACGAGCGTCAACAGGTCCGGGAGACAATTCCGGCGTTTCCACCGGTAACATTCCGCCTTCGCTTAAATCCGGCGGGGCCACCTCCTCATTTGAAGTGGCGGTCAGTTCATCATCCTGAGCATTAATGGCATCAAAATATGCTGCCGTAGATTGTCCACCTAAATCAGCCACAATAGTCAGTGCAGCCTGAGAACAGGGCGTCAATATCATTATCATTAAAAATAAACGGCAGCGATGACGGATTAAGTTATGGATTAACATCTTCTTTATTTTTCCTTCGGTTCAATCCGGGTCTGTGTCGTATTAGCTACAGCAATATTGGTAGACAAAACAGGATATCGGGTTTCTAGCGTACTCAGTTTACGTGCGACGATTTTCCGATATTTGCTCGCAGGCTGACCGCCAGCGGGATGGTGATAACAGCCTGCCGCATTCAACCAACTACCCGGATTGGATTGATAACAGGTTTTTAGAATACGGGCTGCCACATGAAGATTAGTATAGGGGTCCAAGGCATCCCAATAAGAACGAAAATAATGGCCGTTCCAGCCTAAATTCACTTGAGTAATCCCCACATCAATACGTTTGAGGGGTACGCTACGCATAAATCCCTGCAACGCCTGCCAGACCGCTTGTCGGGTTGCATAACGATAACCTTTTCCAGCCACATTGAGCGTCCACGGCCAGGGGCGTTCATGTTTCTCCTGTGGCAAACGTTTTGCTGATCAGCCAGTGCCAACGCATAAAGCACTTACAAATAACGCCAGCCGCCCTTGATTACCCTGTGCGATTCCGTCCCCCTTCCCTAAATTAACCGGCAAAATATTCGGCACCAGACGCTTCCAGGCCGCATCCACCGCCCGCTGGAACACCAACTCTTTTTCAGTACGGACATATTCCTGTTTAACCCACAATTCTGCATAACGTTGACGCGCTTGTACTGTTTCGGCCTCAATACCCAATGCACTCAACGGATCGAGTCCAGGAGACTGAATCCCCCGTTGTCCCTGCATCAATTGCTGATAACGCTGAAACTCTGCTTCCGTCAGTCCCCACATTTGCGCCTGAATACGGTGGTTTTCAGTCTGCGTGACCTGTTGCTGAGTCGCTTTCATTCCCGTCTCTGTCTGTTCAGAGATAGCAACCTGTGCCGCCGAAGCTGACAGAGACATAACAACGCCAATCAGCACCAACCCTTTCCTCTGGCTGAAAAAATCTTTTCTCATCATTACCCTCCATTGACTGACAGGATTTGACGATGCCCTTGTACCTGGAACAAAGCCTGATGATCGGAGATACTGACCAACGTCCACTCAAATGCGCTTTCACCCGGAGTCAGTAAACGCATTTGAGATATTTGGGAATGAGGATCTGTGTCTCGTGGAATAATAACGGCATAAACTTGTTCTCCCCGACGTTCAATACCAGAAAGTATGAAAGGGGTAACTATCCGTTTCTTCGCTCGAAGAACCTCCCGGTCAGGTGTGCCCGATTTTTTACCCGCATGCTTTTCCTGCTGAGATTTCCACGTGATTAATGCGTCAACGCGCATTGCCTGCTGTTTCACAGTATTTTTCAATACACTCACTGCTTCGGTAAGATCCTGATGCGCACGGCTTAAATCAGTCACTGACTGTACCAGCGGTTTCTGTTGGTCGTTGACAGATCCCTGTTGCGCTATCAATGCCTGATGAAACCGGTCATTTTGCATTTGCCAGTCCTGACGGGAGACAAAGCCGGTATCCGCTTTATCAAGCCGTTCGTGCAGATTTTGCACCTCATCAGGCAAATGCTGGAATGATCCACTTCGCATCAATGACTGAAATTCCACTAACTGATGATGTTGCTGCCGTACCACAAATGCCAGAAATACGATGCTGACAATAACAAGCAATATTGACAGATATCTCAGACATTTTTTTAGCAACAACCTGGATTGGGTCTTTTGAGAAACCGCCTGCCGCAAGCTGTCAATTTCAGCTTCAGACGTCGGCAGCAGAGGAGGTATTTCAGTTGTCATACCACAGCATCCTTGTTTATTTTATTTGGCACTGTGTCTGGCGTACTTTTAGTATTATCGGGTTGCTTGACAAAACAACCAACACAGAAATGCGATTTATTCAGTAGTGATTAGAGTCTAATCATATGATTACCCTGATACCGGGAAGCATACTGGGCAAAACCAGAGAGGATGACGATAAAAAACTCAATATGAAAAAATGAAAATTACACTCCAATATAGAGAGCATGAAATCTATGGGGTACTACATTGGCGTTTATGCCACTATAGCTAATGTAAAACCATCAACCATATTCCGACTAGCTCATTAATTTTGATGCTGGGATACCAACGTTCAAATTGTGCCTTTTAGCTCGCCATTCAGAACTGCCGTTCGAAGGGAGCATTTAAATGATTGCCCCACAGTAATGAGATGGCCGCCCTCACCCTGTTAGCGATATATTGACAGCGTGTGATTTATTTTTTAAGAGGCTACCATCATGAACACGATCGCACTGATTGGCATCGCTCTCGGCAAACATTCCTTTCATGTCCATTGTCAGGATCAATCGGGGAAAGCCCTGCTACGTAAAAAATTCACCCGAACTAAGTTGATGGAATTCTTAGCTGCCTGCTCTCCGGCAACGGTGGTGATGGAAGCTTGTGCTGGCGCCCATTTCATGGCAAGGAGGATCACTGATTTGGGGCATGAGGCCAGGCTGATTTCACCGCAGTTTGTCCGTCCCTTCGTCAAAAGCAACAAGCCTGATTTTATTGACGCGGAAGCCATCTGTGAAGCGGCCTCACGGCCTTCAATGCGGTTTGTTCAGCCCAGAACGGAAACTCAACAAGCCATGCGAGCGCTGCACCGTGTCCGGGAATCGCTGGTGCGGGATAAAGTGAAAGCCACCAACCAGATGCAGGCTTTCCTGCTTGAGTTTGGCATCAGTATGCCGAAGGGGATTGCCGTGATAAAACAGCTCGTCACTGTGCTGGCTGAAAAAGCGTTACAGGATCTAAATCTGTAATATGTTTTATTTCACCATTTATTTTTACTGTGTTAATTCCTTCACCTGTCATGATATTACTCCGATAGTTAGCTGTGGAGCTAAAGGATTATCGCCTTTAAATGGTCTGAAACCATCTTCCACGTATATTCACCAGTTGCAGCATTTACAGCGATAATTTGCATTTCATCAAAGGAAATACGCGAGCTAATGATTTTTACACCATTACGTTTTAAAAAGATTTGCGCGACAAATAACGCTGTTCGCTTGTTCGCATCGTTGAATATATGACCTCGAGCGATGGCTACAAGATACACAGCAGCCAAATCATAAATATCCGTTACCCCCTCGTAATGATGCATATTTAACACACGGTGAATAATGGCATCAGCGCGACCGGGTTCGGACATACCAGCAATGCCACCATCACGCGAAATTAAGCGATCATGAAACTCAATCACTTCCTGTGAGCTGACAAGTTTCATCGTTTTGAAAGCTCCGTGTACGCTGTACCATGAGTCTGCATGATCTCCGCAAATTCAGCATCAAGAGCCGCTTTGCGGTAACGCTCAAAAGCATCTTTATTTACCAAGACGGCAGCGCCTCCTTTGCGGCGCTGAATCTCAACAGGCTGATTTTCATCAACTGCCCGCTCCAGCAAAGATGCAAGGTTGTCGCGGGCATGGCTATAGTTACAAGTAAACATGATTCACTCCTTTTTCGTTCAACTAAATTGTACATGATTGTTGTGCAATAGCAAGTGTGGGAAGGATGCGCAGAACTGGACGGAATGACAGTTGTGATCCAGGGCAATCGGATGAATGGATTAATATCAACCAACAAGCATATATTTTAGACAATCTCAACCAATTTAAGGCGTTGTAGTGCATTTAGTGAACTAAGAAAGCACGTTAAATAGCGAGACCATAAAATCTATGGTCGCCCTCGTTTTTGCAACACTCATTTTGATGAATTTTGGGCTTGCTTAAATCTATCCGGCGTCACTATAGGCAAGGAGCTTACGCCTCGATGAGTTCCGCGCCTGATGAACCTTAAAACTGTGCCGACTTCAAGGAGCCAATTTTTATGTTAGGTTTCTCATCAGGCCGGTAGGCCGTTCATGTCATCACTTATCAGTCTTCGCAAAACCAGTGGAGTAATCGTTAAATAGATTCACAATGACGTCAGTTTCAGGCAACAAATACCGTGTGTCGCGTCGTAATGGCCCAGGCTATTCGGGCGAGTTTATTCGCCAACGCACAGGCTACAATATTAGAATGCTTTCGTTCAAGTTGCTGCTTAACCCAGTCAGCCAGTTTGCCCTTTCTATGCTCGATATGCAGTATGAACGTTCGGGCACACAGCACCAACAGTTGCCGGAGTGTCTTGTTACCCCGTTTACTGATACCCATTAAGGTCGTCTTGCCCCCAGTACTGTACTGGCGGGGAACCAATCCCGTCGAGGCTACAAAATCCCGGCTGTGTGCGTATTGTTTCCCATCACCCAGCTGTGAGGAAAGCACACTCGCCGTGATGGAGCCAATACCAGGGGATCGTCATCAGCCGTTGTCCGGTATCATCTTGGGCAATCTCCTGTGACAGGACGGTTTCAATCTCGGTGGTTTGTTCAACCAGATAGTGATAATGCGCCTGTAACCGCTGCAATACCTGTATCAGATACGGGGGAAATTCATGTTCAGCCAGCACAGTGGAGAGCTGTTTTATCACAGCAATTCCCTTGGGCATAGTTAGCCAAAGTAGATGCTAGTTGATCATGGCCTTCAGGGGTATTTGGGAATGTCATGACAATTCCCTGTGCACTAAGCGCAATTTCGAGTGAAGCTTTGGCAACATCAATACCGACACAAATCGTTTCAGTCATGGTTCTTCGGCTCCCATTCTTGCAAATGCGAATTTAGTTTCAAGCAACTGTTCGGGTTTCTCGAAGAAAAGTAACAATCATGCGTCGAAAGCTCATTAACGGGCTTAATCCCTTGATGGTTGTCTGACTACATGATTGTTGCCAATCTCACTTAACCAGCATAAACCAGATTAAAGATACAAGATGGCCGGAGTACAGTTGATGGTTCTACATTAGCTATAGCAGCATAAACACCAATGTAGTGCCCCACACAATTTCATGCTCTCTAATATAAGATGTTATTTTTCCTGCTTCACCACCACCATAACACCACGGGCAGCCGTCGGAGTATAACGCCACTCATACAGTAAGTTTTGTAATGTAATCCCTGTCTGCCCGCAAAAATGCCCCCACAAGTTCGCGAACAAATGCCGCATGAAAACACCGGGTTCGGCTCCGTGTCAGACACCCTATCCTGTCAGTCGGGGACAGATGAATGATGTAATACCGTTTTTTCCTGTGTCGGAAACCCGAACAGATAAATCCCCGCCAGGACGTTAATCTGCTCACCAGTGCAAAGCAAGGACAACACAACACCACCAAAATAAAAATCAGATATACGCACATGTTACGTTTTTATTTACAGCAGGTAATGACATAAGCTGATTCGCTCCTTTGGTGACCCACAAATTTCAGTCCCGCCGCATAATATCCAGGCTTACATCGGTGTTCAGCGAAATCACGTCCCCCCAGTTTCCATCCTAATGACATTGATTCTGCTGCAAAGTAGCCTCTGCTTTTGTCCACAGACCAGACTGGCAGGACAGTATGGCGCCTTTGCTGTCGCGGCTAATCAATCCGTTGGGTAAACAGGCCGTACCCGCCACAGCTACTTTATCAAGTTGTAAAAACTCCCCTGTCGACAAACGCCCATCAGCCCGGAGGGTACCGCTTTTGATTTGTCCCTCAGTATAAACGCTTTTATTATTGACACTGCGAAGCCAGTTGCTGTCCGACATCATCCAACCACCACCATAAGTTTCATTTAACCAGCCTTTATTCTTTGTCGTCACAATCCAGCCATCGTGGCTACGAATATCCCCCTGAAACTGGCCGGCATTCGCCCGGATATCGCCACTGAAATATCCAGCCTGTGCATTCACGGTAGCCGTATTGTTCAGGTTGTTGCCTCCCATGTTAATGTCAGTATGCATTTTGTTCAGCTCCGGACGACCGGGGACAGCAAAACGGTACAATCGGTCACTCTCCTCACGAGCAGTAGATAACTCATCTACGCTCAATAACACGGCCAGGTGACCTTCACCACTGTTTATCCCAAAATCCTTTAAAGGCACGGTCCATGTACTCATTGCGCCGGTAGCCGTCTTTCCATCCCGAATATATCCCCCAATCCGCTAGAGATATCCATCGATATCAGGCGCAGGGCTTTATAAGGTAATTGGCTCCCTTCTTGTGTCACCACCATTGCCTGCAATAGTGCCGGATCCTGGGTATTGCGCACTACAGCGGTCTGATAGCGCTGTCCTGAACTGTTGGTGTCTTTGAATCCGGATGGCAACAGCCCGGTTTTTCTCAACATATCCGGGGTGATCATCACCGGTTGGGTTATCGTTGCTGAATTCCGCAACCTATCATAATAACGGCCAATATAAGCTTTCGACGCTGCACTGAAACGACTGCTTGGCGCCGCCATGACCTGCCAGGACTTCTCTGTCAGATAATCGTTGTAAATGCGGGTTCCCAACGCCGACAGTACCAGCAATATCATGAGTCCGGCAGCAGTGCCCAGCATCATATATCCCCTATCCGGTCCTCTGCCCCCGCCACAACCCTCTTTTTCTGTCACTATTAGATTACCCATATTGGCTGATATAATCGCTCCAACAACATGACCACACTCCCCAAACTAAGCCAAGGCCCCAGCGGCCCACCTTTCGAGCTTCGATGAGGTAATTGTGCCAAATGCCACAACACGAAACCGGACAGACCAATCAAGCAACCTATCAGTGCCGGTAACCCTGTCAGCCAGACACACAGTGCTCCCATCAGCCAGACATCCCCCATCCCCAGCACTTCACATTGAGAGTGCCGGTTCATCAGCTCGCGTAACACTCCCATCCCAGCAAGCATAAGCACCGTAGCCAAAAGAGTTATTGATACTGACGGCAACGAAATATTGATCAATACACCGGACACCAGACAAGCCAATGTAAACTGACGAGGAAGCCAGCCACTCAAAACATCCATAACCGATAATTGCAGCAAAAAACTCAGCAGCAACAGTGCGGCTATCCGCTCCATCAGCGGCGCTGGTGATAACAACATCAATGTGCCCGACACCACGTACAAACAGATAGCTATTCGTGGTGCCGGATGCACTGAACACATCAACAGACCGTATTCCCCCAAGCAGGAAATTACCCGGTGTAAAGGTTCCCGCCTTAGTCACCCGAGTATCAGCCTGTTCAAATCCGGCGAGTACCAGAGCCTGCCCGGCACGTAAATTCACTTTCTGACTCAGTGAACGTAACCGGGTATACGGCATCTCGATATAAGAATTGCCTTCTTTAGATGTGAATGAACGGATAGTCGGCGGATCAGACAGGTTAAAAGCCACTTGTAACTGAACATCCCCATTGCGCTGTATCAACGGCAACAAAGTCATATTAAACCCGGTAGTGATCATCCCGGGCGTCAGAGCTGTGGTGGCTCCCACATCCGTAGCCGTCGTTGTACTGCTTTGGGCCACATACACCGTCTGATCAGCCATCTGTATCGGAATGGGGGTCAAATTAGTGGTCGCACTTCCTTGAGACGTCACCACACTGACATTCCCTTGCTCGCTCAACGCCTTTATCAGCAGGCTGGAACCGGAGAGTTTTGCCGCCCTCCCTGTGGCACTTTCCAAAATACTGACACCCGCAGACGTTGCCCCACTGCCCATACCGCTAAAACTGCCAGACAGCGTAGCCCCCAAATTATGCAATGAGTTATAAACTAATCCCCAGTCCAACCCCATTTGCTCTTTACGGGTGGTGCTGACACTCAGCACCACCCCGTTCTGGCGTCAACATATTCTCGACTGTCTTACGGATGTCTTCGTATAAATCACTGTTTAGATCAACCGTCGTTTTTTGTGAAGAACTGGCCTCCCCAGAGACAAAATTGGAAATTTTCGCGCACCAAATTCAGCCGCTAATTTTTGCAGCGTGCTACTGGCCGGATTGAGGAACAGATGTAGGTAAATTTTGAAGTGGTGATAACTTATCTGACTAAGAATTCGTTCTGCATCGGCGATATTCTGAAGCTAAAGATGCTTAACCTGTAAATCTGCAACAAGCTCCCCGGTGAGTGACCTACGCCGGTGATACTCCTTATTATATCATGACGACTCCTCCCCGGAGGGAGCAACGTTTTTTGACGGCCTGCCTGTACGTTTGCCTATTTTTAAATCGTTATCGTTCTCATTTGCATTAACAGACAATGAAAATTCATCATTTGATTGAAATAATGACAATAACGTCTGGGTATCGTCCGCAGTCGATGGAGAGGGATTTCTCATTTCATTTGTGGAAGCAGCCGATTGGGTTTCCGGCACAGAATGATGGCTCTTTCCGGTAACAAACTGGCGGCCAGCAAGGCTTATTTTTAGCAATTATATCAATATGTTAGTTATTTTGATAGAGAGTCTTACAGCCTTCCGCTTATCCATACTATCGTACACGGTGATTCAGATAATAGTCACAAGAAATAAAAAACCATAATCAAACATAACCAATCACAATTAATTCAAATTAACTAATTTAGTTATGTTATTTTTTCCGTTGTGTTTTTGCGGAATTTATATATATTACCGCGAGATTTATACAACAAAGAGATAATTATAATGAAAAAAGTACTATTGACCTCAACGATTATTACTGGATTATCTATTGCTTCATTCACAGCAAATGCAAGTGACAAACACACCATTTCAGTAGGCTATGCCCAAAGTGATGTGAAGGTGCTGCTAATATTGATGACTATCAGACTGCTTCTGGCTCTGTCCCTATTGGAAGAACAAATGTTTCAGTTTTTGAGGCTAAGTCTCACGAAAAAACCTCTGTTGCCTACGGTGCAGGATTACAACTTAATCCAATACCAAATGTCGCTGTTGATGTTGCCTACGAATATTCTGATTTAGGTGATAAAGCTAAAGTAGGAACATTTGTAGTTGGCGTTGGCTATCGTTTCTAATTTACCCCATTAAATAGCTATGCCAGAACAACCCCCTGAATATCAAACTAATGCACGAATGTTTAGGGTGTTGTTCTATCCGATATCCTAAACGCGGGTAAATATTACCCCACATATTGGCGGACATTTGGCTACCCAGCTCCCACTGACCGGGGATAAGCGCTTCCGGATAAAACGATTCTAGCAAACCGGTACGCCACGCAACGGTATCTAATGTGCTGAGAAAATAAGGCGCCAACGGGGTGGCAGCACTACGGCAGGGTACTTGCGCACACCTAATTGCCATGCCTGAACAACAACACGATAAGACTGAATCAGTTGCTGTTGCTCAACCGCATCCAGTCAGACGATAGGGGATCCGGGGAAAAATTGACGGAAAGGTGCTGGCTGTCAGTATAGATAACCATTTTCGCATTGGCCGATAATGAGGCCAGCAATCCCACCTAAAGCAATAAAGCCGACTTCCACATAGCACATTTCCCGTTTTATCAAGCACCGGAATAACCCGAAGAAATGCGTTGCAGAAATCAGCCATTAATTAATTTTCCGAAAAATGAAAAAAGAGATTGAAGTGCAAAGCCCCCTGTTATTCATTTGTATTAGCTGAGACCTGATCAGACGGTGTTCTGTGGTAGAGCACGATTAAATCTGACCGTTGTTAAGAGCGAAAAGCAGATTTTAATGCTTACTGCTCAGATAGACTCTTAAAGCATTGAAGCCGCTTGATTGACTCTATTATGTAGAGCAATGGCACGCAATCCTATCGGAACGTGTAGAAACAATGGAAATATTGTCCAAAAAAAGAACAATCCAGCTATCACAAAGATGTATCCAGTAATAACTCCTGCGTCGTACTTTCCAGAAATCCCTTTTGTTTTATTTCGGTAAGCATAACCAATAAACTTTCCCGTTTTGACATCTTCCTCACCAGCCACGACTACGCTATCTCCGCGATTAATCACCCACGGATCAGATACTGTCAGTTCGATGAATTTCTCGATCCCTTGTAACTCAAGCTGTACTTTCCGTTTCGACACTGCTCTGAATGAGGCAATTTTTCCTTCAAGCTTTTTTAACACTTCAATAGTCTCCTTAAAGCGATAATATCGGCGGAATGCCAGTCGTTTTGAACATTTATCATTCCTGCTACCTCTTCCATTGATGTAACCACCTTCTGAAAGTGACATGGTCCATAGTTTAATGTGATAGAACCACGAATTGATGAATATTCAGTTGTAAACTGTAGTTTACAACTGATTAAACCTAAGTGCTAACATAAACGCTGCATCGAGTAAGCCAGCGCTCTCATGGAAAAAATAAAAAGTTTTTATTGGTTGGATTTTCGCAATTCTGTTACTGGCACACCAGCGATTCCCCAATTATCAGTTTCCACTTCATCAATAACGACTATGGTAGTTTTGGGATTTTTATTCAATACATCAACTAAAAGCTGGGTTGCTCCTTCCATCAATTGGCGCTTTTGCTCGGCAGTAACACCTTCACGGGTAATTTTAATATTTACGTATGGCATATATAC
Organism: Photorhabdus viridis; assembly: GCF_040256935.1. Lineage (NCBI taxonomy): Bacteria > Pseudomonadati > Pseudomonadota > Gammaproteobacteria > Enterobacterales > Morganellaceae > Photorhabdus > Photorhabdus viridis. The sequence goes on along the minus strand of NZ_JBEJZY010000007.1, from coordinate 11,376 downwards.
TCCTTAACATTATAACAGTATGGAAATGATGCTCAGATAAATGAGCGCGAAAAAATTAAAAAGAAAAACATATCGTGCGTGCATTCTATAACTCGTATCGATTGTCGACACAGATAAACTATTAGCAACAAAAACAGCATTAATTGATACAGGAGATAATAATTGAGTTGAAATAAACAAACATATCCATACCTGATAATCTGCCGCACTCCCAGATATATATGGTGAAAAGAGAGACCAAGCCAGACTAAAAAGAATTAATGGATGCAAACCAACTATGCTAAAAATAGGTAAAATGAATAATATAACAGCATATTTTTGCCAATCGTATAAATCGCTCACCCATTGACTTAATTCACTTGGAATAGAATTTAAATAAAGAGAAACTGTCGATACCAGCAAGCTACAGGATAAAAGTAGTAAAATTTCAGAAGATATTGACTGAGTAGCCGTTGATATTCCTGAATTCATCAATGAATGTTTACCACTTAGTCTATCGATAACAAAAATAATACCTGATGTTATTGCCAGACTCTGTAATGAATTAAATTTTAAAATTAATAATGATATTAAAATCCCTGACCAAAACAGCACAGTGAATATTATAATCCGACTCAATTCTGGTAACTCTGCATTAGCATTAGCTTCATCTTTATCATTTACAATATTTACAGGTGTTCTTTCATTTAATATCAGACTAAAAATTAATAGTGGAATACCAAGCAATGCTGTCTCTGATAACGAAATTTTCGGCATTGCAGAATAAACCGTAGCAGCTCCAATAGTTATGGGTATTAATACCATAGTAATAGAGACCATTCGAGAAACAATCATGGCCAACTGTAATCGTGGTTCAACTAATCTTTTCAAACTATCAATAATAAGAGGGATAGCACCAAGACTCATTGGTAGTGTCATAAAAATCGTCACTCCAGCAATAAGAAGCGAATGATAACGAGGCTTATTTTTTACCAATAAACTACGGAGAAAATGGTCAAGAGGTAAAGATAACATTACCTGACGAAGTAAACCCACCCCTAGTAGCAACCAGAATACGTCTAAGTACCGATGCATTAAGTCTGAAATTGAAATTGAAGATAGTCTATTTCCTGAAATTAAAACGATAAAACAAACAGCAAAGATCAGAATTCCACTTCGAGCAGAAGTTTTTTTCCACCAAAAAGATATAGATGAAATCAAATAAATAATACAACAAGATCCAGCAATTAACTCCATTTCTATATTGTTTTTGTGGATACTATTGATGATAAGGAAAATGAAAAGTGACGCTGTCATTATAGGCGTCACATTACATGATATAAGTTTTATCTGCTTAGGCAACATTCTCATTGTCCCAAACTCGGGTCTGGTATTCTGCGAGTTGCTGATACATTTCTTTTACACAACGCCCCGCATCAACCAGAAATCGAGAATTGACCTGAGGACGAGGGAGTACATAAGTATAGAAATTTGCACCTTCAGCCAAATTACCTAATGCCCAAATATTTTTTAATACTTGGCTTTTGCTGGTAATAGGATGTTGCTGAACGTCAATATCTATACCTCCTGGATGATAACGTCGGTTGAGGAACGGGCGAATGGTGCCGCTGGATATTAAGTTACGCATCAGTTCTGAATTATCATCTATAGGTGAAAAGTTAGCTATTTTTGCTTTAATTATAATATCACCTGTAGTTACATTCGTTTCGTTCACAAATCGGGAGTGAATTTCAAAATGACCCGTGCTGGAATTAAGAGTCAGCGTAGCATTTTTCCCTCCAGCAAGTGTGATAATTCCCGCCTCCATGAGGGCTAACAACTGTGCGTTACGTTGTTTTGGCGGACCAACAGCAATACGATTGAATATTGGATTATAATGTTCTAGAAAATATTGGTGTGATTCCGGTGTAAGTCCTGAAAAATCAATTGCGCCACGTAAAATATCTCTGACATCCCGTATCACATCGGTGGCGGCTTTCACCGGACCTTTCACGTTACCCTCTTCGGCTGATTTTAGATCATCCTGTAAGAAGGTTTTAAACCAGAGAGTATAATCGTGCAGATTAGAATGCATTTTGCCTTCATGAGGATACAGGATACGTAATATCGCGCTTTCCTCTTCCTTTCCCGGCTGCCAATTATTTGCATCAGCCCAAATACCATCTAAAGTGCAACGGTACACGTAGCACATTTCTTTGAACAATAAAGGGAATATTTGAGCAGAGAAATCAAGTTGTGAATTTCCATTATCCTTCATATTTTTTCTACGCAAATCTTCGATTGCAGCAGAAGTAATAAATACTGGGCTATATTGGCCACTTGATCCTTTCTGATTTACGCCTCGACTACTAAATGGCAATGCTTGCCGTGAATATAGTGCAAGATTAGGTTCCTTTCCACTTGGTAAATAGGTTAGCTTACCATCCTGATAAGTAAATTTACCTCCCCGCCCCACTGTAAACTGAGATATTACATCATAAGCAGTTAAGCCAATACCTTGAATAAATACACGACAGTTTGGCTTTATCTCATTGAGTTTTTCAATAGGATAAGGATCTGAGTAATAATTAAGCAGTGAATTTTTTTGAGTATTTGAGGACACAAAATGTTGTAAACAATAGTCATCTATTGATGGCATATTCTCACCATGACCAGTAGTAATATAGATAAAATCAACTAGAATCTGCTGATCATTATCCAGCACGACAATAGATCGGTCTTCACATTCAGAAAGTATGTTAATTGCTTTATGATTAATCTGCCTAATATGAATGTTAGATGGCAAATCTCGTGTAAATTCTTGATATGCCCAATGCAGATATTCTCCAAGTAATTTACGTGGTAGATATTCATTAGGGCCAATAAGGTTACCCGTTGATGAACGAACATAATGACCATCAATATTTCGATAACCTTGTTCATTCGCCCACTGATGAAAACATGGACCCGTTCGTAAAGGCCCTGCTCCTTTAACAGTTGTATCTCCAAATAAAGTAATCTGGCAGGCAACTGTATTTACTAAAAGGTGGTCAGGTTGAGTTGGGCTGTGCGCCCCAGTTCCCATATCATTACTATCAATTAAAATAATTTCAATATTATTTTGGAAAGATTGTAATCCATTAAGTACACAGATACGTTCGAGAATACTTAACCCTCTCGGCCCCATTCCCAAAATAGCAATTGTCGTTCGTCGCATTTTAACTCTCTCTTATAAAAATCAATATAAACGCGTACTTTTGTAAAATTGATACTGGCTAATCCCAGCTGCAATAAATAGCGCAACGGCACCACATGCTGTCGCTCTCATCACAGCATCGGAGCCTACACTTAAAACGCTTGTTAATAACGGCCCTATTATCTGACCTATCCCATAGGTCAATGTCACAACACCCAGAAGATTAATATTTTTAGGGACATAGAGTTGTTTTGCCAGTGACATAGCCAAAGATGTAGTACCCATAAAGGTTGCGCCAAATCCGATACAACTCAGGGTGAGCAAAAACGGAATATTGCTGAATAATGTCAACAAAACGCATATACCCTGAATTAATAAATTTGCTGTCAGACATTTCAATATTCCCCAACGTCGGGCGGCCCAAAGCCAACCATAACATCCGGGAATTATGGATAATCCCACAAACGACCATAAATGTTCGGTTAAGAGCGGTATCCCAGCATCTTTCGCCATCAGAGGGAGATAGGTAGCTACGATAATGTAACCAAATCCGGCTAGACCATAGAGTATGGCTAGTTGCCACCAATGCATGATCTGGCTTTCTCCTATTTGATTTTTTGTGGGAGAAAGTAAAGAAGAACCAGAAGGTAATAACACAACTAACATTATTAGAATTAAACCAGATATAGCAGCAGCGCCAAGCCAGAGAGTATTAGCATCATACATATAGAGAAGGCCAACAATAACATATTCATTACCGATAAATATTCCAGTACCAACACCTGCAAATAACGAAGCTATTACCACAGGGCTACGGGTATTCTGCAAAACAATCATTGAACCAAAAATCATCGTACCTGCGCTGGCGACTCCAGCCAAAAATCGTATAAAGATGACTATAATAGGTTGCATAAAGAGAGCCATTGCTAAAATAAGCCCTCCAGTGGCAACTGCTGATATTAATAACATCAAACGTGTACGGCTTGCGCTGTGAAAAAAACCAAATGAGAATAATAAACTACCTATCAAATAACCGGCATAGTTTGAACTGGCAATCCATGATAATTGTACAAAAGTGAATTTATCTTCATTTAGCATGACAGGTAACATCGGTGTAAATAGAAAACGCCCTATTCCCATACCTAACGCTAAAACTAGCATACCAAAGATTGCTATTCGCAATTGATGATGCCTTTCTGATGTACTGTTTTGCTTCATTTTATATACCTACATAACGCGACATATGTTAATTAAATGTTGTATGCATATATAAATCATAATGAAAAAATTAACCGTAATTAATCTCACATTTCTAGCTATTATTAAACTAATTTTTTCAAAAAATAGTGCATCCAGAACTGAATACTTAATAAGTATCTATTTTCTCGCTCTGAATTTTAAGCTCGCTATATCCCACACACTTTCAAATTAAACGTTTTATCATTTCTATTTATTTCCGGTGTCACTTTCTAGAATTTTTTTCGCAAGATATCGCCTGTTTAGCATGCTGATGTTCACCTATATTAGAACAATACTGGTTACTCTAATTCCTTTTCATTCAACTATCTTTCAAAAATTTACTTATTATACTAATTTAAAAAATATTATCACAATATTTATTTACGGCCTATTGTTTTATATATGAAATATAACTTTATTAATAATTTATATCCGTGATCATTGAAAATGCTTAATTTTCCCCAAAATGAGGCTCATGGTATCAATCATGAAAATATTCATTACCGATGAACAAAAAGCCGAACTTGAACTCCTCTATCACACCTGCTGTGATAAGAGGGAGTGTGACCGCATAAAAGCGGTCCTGCTGGCCCCTGAGGGCTGGAGTTCAGTGATGATCGCTCAGGCACTGCGTCTTTATGAAACTTTGACAATTATCTTCCTTCGTAAAAAACGGCGGGGAGCAGTCACAGCTAAAGTAATTTGTTCTTTGGGGAATAGTCAGATTCTTGCCTTTATTGTCCCGATAAATCGAAACCATTGCAGGCATTTGAATCCCTTTTTCACTCGCCTTGTCCCAGTAATATAACTTGGGATTATAGCCGATATCTTTAGGCAACTTATTCAAAACGCGTTTAAAGCCGCGCTTACTGAAATAACGCCACACCGCAGAATCAGCTGTTACTGGTTTTGTATAGTGATAAACTGCTTCAAGTTTTCTTACCCATCTTTACGATTATGAAATAATGCAGTTACTAACCAAATAAAAGGAATTTATATGACCTTTTTCAATACCTCATCTCTGTTCGCATCCATAACTACTGCGCTTTTGCTGACCGGCTGCACTACAAATGTAGGAAAAACGCCTGAAACAGCTCAGTACAGTAAAGCCCATGGTATTTACTGGCATAAAAATCCCGCTTACTCAGTTGCCAAAAACGCATATTCACTTGCGGGTGTTGATGTGAATTTTTCGGAAACAGAAATTAAGCCAGGTAGCTCGGATGAAGCAGGTATTTCAAAGTACCTGATAAATGGCACGATGGGCTACATGGCAGATGGCATTAAGGGACTAAGCATTATGACTCTTGCTTCCCTTTACTCAAAAGAAGATGCCGAGCGCATGGTAATGGAACACTTGGTTGTCTTTGTTTCTAACCCAACGAATCTCCCATTTGATGACCCAAAACTGGTTAAAGATGGGGCCCGATATGCCTTCACCTTCGTAAAAGGTAGTGGCGCTAAGCGAAGCTTTGTGCTGGATAAACAACTGAAAGCGATTGATGAATGCCAGATCAATACTTCCGTAATGGCGAAATTCGACAGTTGTGTATTAGCAACAACACCATCAAAAGATACCGCTTTTGGTGACCAAATATTTGATTACCAGGCGATTCGTCCGGCTACTGGACAGGAGCTGTCTCAGCTCAATTTGCCTAGAGGTAATTATTCCCTCATCCGTTATACACTGATCCCAACAACGATGGATGAAAGTTCTAAAGGATTTAATGGCTTCATTTTACGTCCTGACAATCCGAAAACCTCTCCTCGCATGCCGAGCGTATCTATTAATGGGAAAGATTACTATTTGTTCTCAGGTGAAACGGGGAATAAAGGATTCGCGGAAAAAACACTGGTTGGCAAATGGTGATGTAAAATTTGGGATAAAAGAAAAGGGCCATTTCGGTTCTCATGCTGATCAGTTGACTGATCCGGTGACAGTGTAAAAATCCGGACATGCTCCCCGTTTCCGGATTTTTTTATGTGCATTGCTCAGACCCTTGACTTTATTTCTTGTCACGATGCTACCCGTAACACCATGACTTCTCTCGGAAATTTTCTTGATCCGGAACTTATTGCCCGCAGCCTCTCTGAATCCAGCTCGTTGACATTACGCAAGCGTCGCCTGCCGCTGGAAATGATGGTCTGGTGTATCATCGGCATGGCGCTGGAGCGCAAAGAGCCTCTTCATCAAATCGTCAACCGTCTGAATATCATGTTGCCCGGCAACCGTCCCTTTGTTATATACCCAGTGCTGTTATACAGGCTCGCCAGAGGCTGGGAAACGATGCCATTCGTCGTGTCTTTACGCAAACTTTCTGACGGACACCTTTTTCTTCAGCTTTACGTTTAGAAGCAGGACGACGGAACTTCCATACATAAACAATCGCGGCGATAATGAACAAATATTCCATAATAACCTCCTATTTTTCTATACTTTCATTCTAATATATCCCAAGGTGAAATAGCCATATTTACAGAGCTTTGTCATCGTGCCGCAGATCTTTTATATACACAAACACTCATTTTCGTTTTCAGGTAATAAACCGCGTTCCACCCGTTCACATCTCCATCTTGATACAACAGAAGGGCTGATATCCAGTTTACGGCTATCTGTCTGTGGGACCAGCAATAGGGAGGAAGAAGCCAAATAACCCCTTGACTTCAATGATGAAAAAACAAACCAGTGTTGACTATGGGAAACCTTTATAGTGCTTTAAATTCCGTTCTCTGAAGCGACCTGATTTTTAGAAACGCGCCTTTGGCACATAACCAAAGGCGTGTCCTTAACAGTTCGTATTAGTTGTAGTTTACCCGGCAGTCATAAGACGAAATGTACGGCGGCTGATACAACCCGCCCGTGATATTTCCGACTTTCATTTGCAGGGTAATCCTACAATCTGCTGGAACATTCGATCCAGCCGCATTGACAGTGGCCGAGCCGCTGGCTACATCCAGAAATGCTTCCCATGCAGCAGAATTATCCGGGGTGGTGATGAAAAGGCGCAACGTGATTTGATTTTGCCAGCCAGCCCAATTGAGTCGGTCATAGTTACACAGAATGGTGCTCACAATTCCTCCTGAAGGCGTATGTCCATTCAAGGGAACCAAGGTTGTACCAGAAATATACACTCCGCCTTGAGTTGGTTTAGGACCTAAACCTGCGCGATACCAACTTGATCCGGCTAATTGTGCGAGACTGTCCTCGGCTTCAATTTGCTGTTGTAGTAACTCCAACAGAGATGAATCTTCTTTAGTAAGGTCTACTTGGGTCAACGAAACAGTTTGTCCCTCTTTTAACAACATATTAGAGGGAAGAATCAGCTTACTCATACATATTCTCCTAATTTATATCGAAAAGATAGTGAAGGACATTAAAACATCACTTACAAATGTAACACAATCAATGCGGCTAATTAAAAATTAGGGGGGTAGGATTGAATCCTATTGGTATAAGAGGAGCCAATCGTGAGAACTACTCAGCAAATGAGTATTACCCTCCCCAACAACATGGCGGACGTGGTCAAGTCTAAAGTACGCACTAGTGAGTACGCGAACGAAAGCGAAGTGATAGGTTATAGGCACTGATAGCGTGGGATCGTACTGTGGAAAGCTGGCGGCACAATCATTTAGCAGTACGTGTTTGTAAGGCAGCAGAGATATGCACCAAGGTATCGTCGGTCACGCTCTCCCCTATTTTCTCAACTCATCCACAATATTGCTGATTTTATAGGTGTTCCAGTACCGTATGACGTTAAACACTAAATAGCTGTTCCTAATAGTAGATCACTGAAAAAATAAAAAAGAAAGGAACTCAGTCCAAATTTAGCGATCTGATCAATTGCTAACTATCACAAATGACTAACAGGACTGAGCCATGTCTATCATAGCACCAATACTCCGTCCCGAACGACGCAGAATGCAAAAAGAAATTCAACGGACATCAGATAAAGGGTATGCCCGCCAGCTGATGACGTTGTTATTGCTGCACTCGGGAAAAACGATTGTCGAGACCAGCGAGATTACCGGGGCTGCCCGCTCTTCTATTGGGCGGTGGCTGAATTGGTTCACCGAAGGCGGAATGGAAGCGTTAACCAACCTCCCCGCAGGCAGACCCAAAAGGCTTCCTGTCCGGGAAATGCAGGCGATGTTGCTCCTTCTGATTCAGTTTTCTCCTCAGGATTTTGACTATCAGAGAAGCCGGTGGAGTACAGAACTTCTGGCTGAACAGTTGAATACGCTATTCCAAAGCACAGTGGCGGCTTCCACAGTCAGGCGCTGGTTACCTAAAATCGGCATTGTCTGGCGTAGAGCGGGTCCTACACTCAATATTCGAGATCCTCATCGTGAGGAAAAAATGGCAAAAATTAATGAAGCCTTAGCCATATGCAGCCGCGATAACCCCGTTTTCTATGAAGATGAGGTGGATATTGATCTCAACCCGAAAATCGGGGCAGATTGGACCCTGAAAGGGCAACAGAAAAAAGTGGTGACACCGGGAAACAACTGTAAACATTATCTGGCAGGCGCACTCCACGCAAAGACAGGTAACGTGCTTTATGTCTCGGGTTCTCAGAAAAATTCCAATTTGTTCATCGCTATGCTGGAAAAACTAAAACGCCATTACCGGAGAGCGAAAACCATTACAATCATTCTGGACAACTACATTATTCACAAAAGCCGCCGGACACAACTGTGGTTAAAGAACAACCCTAAATTCAACCTGTTATTCCAGCCTGTTTACTCGCCTTGGGTCAATGTGATTGAGAAACTTTGGCACGCCTTACATGAAACGATAACACGCAACCACAAGTGCAGATATATGTGGCAACTTCTCAGTCAGGTTAAGCATTTTATGGGCACGGTATCACCCTATCCCGGAAGTGGGCATGGAATGGCAAAGATGTAGCACTATTAGGATCAGTTATTTAGGCTCTTGCAAGTTACGGAGAAAACAGTTCAAAGTTTGATGGAATGTCCGTTCTTCGCGCAAACCGGACTATTCCTCATCTCCGTTTTGGTAGTAGATCTGTTTGATATAACGTCCACGCCCGTCACCGTGCCCTAAATCCATTGCGATTAGTGCCAGTGCTTCCCGCTCATTGAAACCCTGTGCTTTGTAATATTCACCGGATTGCTGGGCAAAATAGTAACGCATACTGTGCGGCGATTTCTTACCGTTCAAACCCGCACTTCGGACAACGTACCGATAACGTTCGATGGCCTGAGTGATCGTCGGTTTATCAATCAGTTTGCCGTTGTGTGGATTCATTTCGCGCTCGGCGTAGGCAATCGCGTGTTGTAGTGCTGTCCGATCCAGTATAATTGTTGGCCTCGGATGCCCGCCTTTGGTGCCGAATACTACCCGCACGGAGGTTTGCCCGTTCTCCAGCGCTTTCTTCCAGGTGCCCAGCGACTTACAGGCTTCAACCGCTTCTTTGGTGCGAAGCCCCAGTACATAAGCCAGTTGCATCACCGCCGCCACACTCCGGTCTTTTTGTTCTACCTGCTGAAAAAATTCTCTGAATTTTGTTGGAGTTAGCGCTGTTTTGGTTCCTTTACGGCGGGTATTTGCGATCCCCAGTGCCCGGTTATTTAAACGTGTATTGTCGGTGGCGGCCAGCTTGTGTTTTCCGGCTCGCGCCAGAATCATGCGCAGTGCCGACATCTCATTTTACAGGGTTCGGTGACTGATATGGCAGTCTTTACGTTCAGCAATATAACGCTCAATATGCCGGGTTTTCAGACTGTCCATCTGCCGGAGCCTAATGCCATTCTCTTTCAGAAAATGAAGAAACTGCCGGGCAATGCGTTCACGATCTGCAACGGTAGCAAAACTTCCGCCCGCTTGTCGGGCATGGGTAATAAACTCTTTTCTGAACCGTTCTATCTTCGAACGTGCTGATTTCTGCGCCATTCCCGCCTCTCCTGTTCACTTGCCTGTTTTTCATTCTTTTTGAAACAAATCCCTGCATATCGGTTCAGGTTCACCGTTCCGTGGCGCGTCAAACAATGTGTAGCAGAGCGAGGGTTAGGTTAAGTTTTTACAGGAGTTCGCTACGTGCTCAGCACGGCGGTGGAGTACTCCCCGTTCAGTGCCTGACTTTAGTCAGGATGAACGCCTCATTATCGTGACGTGGTGTGATTTCTCCTTTTTTACTGCATCAGCCTATCGATAGGCATCGGGTTGAAAAAAACGAAATAAGTCGATTCAGGCAGAAAAATGCCCGTGAAAAGGGGTGACTTTGAGTAATTCAGGGTTCAAATCGGTCGTCAAGGCAGACCGGACGTGCTCTGGACGTTGGCCGCTCTCCGGCGTCACTTGGTAATCGCTTCGCGTCAACACAAGTGACGCCGCATAATTCTCGTGACGAATTAAAAATGTAGGTGAATGTTGTACCGGTTAAAATGGTATTGTTCAGTATGAGACGGCTGATGTGCTGTCTGTATTGGAAGATAAGCCGATATCGCGATGAAACCGGGAGACTTTCATTGCTAGACGAGGGTTTAGGTGTCTTAACAATATCTGCTTCCAAAAGTGCGCAGATGTACCGCATTACATGCACTCCCTTTCAGGCTACAGGAGTTTTTGTCCGCCACTTAATGGTTGATCCTTGCAGGCGAGAGATCTTGTATAGTTACAGTTAGATACTGTATCTGTTGAATTGAGCAAGATCAAATTTGTATTTAATATTACAGTGTGAAGAAAACCATTTCCATGACGGTAATGGTTTTCTTCCTATTTATATTAACTCTGCGACAATACAATAATATACGTCATCAATCATGCTCTTAGTTCCAAATTCACGCCGAGTTAATACCATTAATAATATTATGAGGAGCTAAAAATTTTAGCGAAAAACGCCGTAAACCCTCGCCCAGTGCGGGCGGGGATATAAGGCGAAAAGCCCGCAGGGCTTTAAAGATCAATCTGGCGTTGACTGACTCTGAACGTAGGCTCT